>JAGTUV010000356.1 GCA_018224305.1 Gemmatimonadota bacterium | reverse complement strand
GTCAAGTGCGCGCTGAGCCTGCACCAGTGGCAGGATGGCGAGCATGCGGATGGGATACGCCGCCGCATCACCGAGATGCGCAGTCCGCCGCCGCCGCTCGACCGTGCACCGGACGCGGCGCTCGCCGTGTTCATGGACGAGGTGCAGCACGTACGGGACACGGTCGAACTGGTGGCCGGTCTCGGGTTCGTACACGCCGCACTCGTCCATGCGTATGCCGCACATCTCTCTGCGACCAACCCGCTCGTCGATCAGCCGACGCGGCGCGTGCTGCGTTTCAGCGTGCTGGAGGAGCAGGAGGCATCGGCATGGTACGGTGCTGCGCTGGCCGCATTGTGCGCTCACGACGCGGGCGCACAGGACCGTGCGCGCGCATGGCAGCGCCACCTGGAGGCATATCTCGATGCAGCGGGCGGCATCGCGGGAGGTGCACGTGAGCAGGACGCAGCCGCTGCGGGTGAGGCTGCTGCGGGTGAGGCTGCTGCGGGTGAGGCTTCGGCAAGTCCGGCGGTGGCGGATGAGTCACCGGCGGCTGCCGGGTCACGAAGACGCCAGCCGACCGCGGCTGCCAAGCTTCCGCCGGCACGCGCGACGGCGCCGTTCGTAGCGGACACAACACCGAGACGCGATCCGCGCTTCACGGGCGTGCACCAGTTCGAGTTCCCGCCGCAGACCGTCTACAACGCGCCGGGCGTCGGCGCCGACGAGCGCAATCTGGCACTGATCTGTCGTCGTGCGCTCGAGATGGATGTGCCTGAGACGATGGCGTCGTTCATGACGGAGCGGACGGACCGGCCGTGGGAGTTCCATCGCGATTACGGGCGTCAGCTCTGGGATGAGGCGCGTCACGCGATGATGGGAACGGTAGCGCTCAACGCGCGCGGTATCGACTGGACGTGTCTGCCTCTGCACGTGGGCTTCTCGCTGCGACTCAACCTGCATGCGGAACCGGTCGAGCGGCAGATCCTGCTGTACGCGATCGAGCAGAGCCTGATGCCCGGCGACACAGGCAAACGCTTCGAGTACGAGACCGCGGTGGCGGCGGGCGATGACCTGTCGGCCCACTTCCATGATTTCGACTGGGCGGATGAGGTGCTGCACGCGCAGATCGGCCGCAGGTGGATGAAGGCGGAGGGTCTGACTGTGCAGGATGCCGTGCAGCGGGGCGCGGAGATCCACGAACGCACCTGGCCGCAGCTCGAGCAGCACAGCGCGCCGCGTGATGCGGATCCGTGGCAGTGGTGGCGCGACCTGGTTCGTGAACAACTCGGCCATGAGAGCGAGGCCGCGCCGTCAAAAGGCCCGCCGCCGATCGTGGGTCAGAGCGGCTGACGTGCCCGCCGCTGTTCGTGGCAGGGGCGGCACCGCATGTCCGCGGCGCCGCCCCTGCCGCCCGAGGCAGGTCGTTCAGGCCGGCGGGTGCTTCAGGATCCGGGCGCCGGGAGATCGGAGTTGAAGATGTCGCGCGTGATGCGCCACTGGCCGTCCGCCTGTCGCTCCCAGATCTCGATGTACTTCCCGCGATCGTCCATCGTCGTGCCGTCCGGGAGTGCGAACGTCATGGAATAGTTGCCATGCACGTACGCGAGGTGGCCGCTGCCATCGATGTGGACCCGGTCGAAGCTGATCGACTCGATCGGCGGGAATCCGCCCAGTTGTTCGCGCACCGCCGCACGACCCCGGCCCGTCTGCATGTTCGGCGGCATCATCACGGCGTCCTCCGTGTACAGTCCCGCAACCTCATCCCAGGCGCCTGCACCGGCGGCCGCCACCCACCGCTCCGACGCGCTCTCGATGGCGTTCCTGTCGGCGTCGGTGAACGCTTCGACCGCTGCGCCGTCCATGGCGTCGGGTGTCTGATCGGCCGGCTCGCAGCCGGCCAGTGCCAGGGTGAGGATGATGGGAATACAGGATCGGCATCGCAGCATGGGTACACCTCCGGGAGTAAGTGGGAGAGACCATGAAGCCGCGGGGAATATGAGGTCAGGCGGTCGCGAAAGACAGGGGTATTGACGGGTGTGGCTTGGGTCGATAGCATTGAGAATCATTCTCAAGGAGTTCAGTCATGACGGTTCTCGGTCGGCCTGGGCGGCTGCATATCACGCTGAAGCAACTGATCGGAATGGTGCCGGTTCTGCTGACGCTGGTGGCCGGTGCTGTGGAAGCGCAGTCGCGGTCCGCGACGGTTCAGGGACGGGTAACGGCGGAAGGCGCGGCCGCACTGGCCGGAGTCAGCGTGGAGATGGTCGGCGCGGATCGGCGCGCAGTCAGCGACAATCTCGGGCGATTCCGGTTCAGCGATGTGCGGCCGGGTTCGTACTCGCTGCGGTTCAGCCTGATCGGACGCACGGTGCTGGAACGGCAGATCGAGGTGGACGGGCCGGGAGTGCACGAGGTGGAGATCGAGCTGGACAAGGCGCCGGTGGGGCTCGAACCGCTGCTGGTGCTGCTGGATCGCACGCGGCTGACGGGCGGCGGCCATGCGACGGCGGAGATTGCGGGCTCTGCGCACGTGATTGGCGAGCAGGAGCTGGAGGACCGGAAGCAGCTGTTCGATGATGTGCATCAGCTTCTTCGTTCCGTCCCCGGCGTGCACGTGCAGGAGGAGGACGGGTACGGACTGCGTCCGAACATCGGGATGCGCGGGGCAGGATCGGACCGGAGTGCGAAGATCACAGTAATGGAGGATGGCGTGCTGGCGGCGCCGGCGCCGTATGCAGCGCCTGCAGCGTATTACTTCCCCGTGGCGGGCCGGATGGAGGCGATCGAGGTTCGTAAGGGATCGAGCCAGGTGCGTCACGGTCCGTTCACGGTGGGCGGTGCGGTGAATCTGGTGTCGAGCAGCATCCCGTCGGACCTGTCGGTGCTGGTGGATGCGGCGGGTGGCGAGTCGGGGTCGAAGAAGGTGCGCGCGCGAGTGGGCGATTCGGGGACGCACTTCGGCTGGCTGCTGGAGACGTATCAGCTACGCACGGATGGTTTCAAGCGGCTGGATGGCGGCGGGTCGACCGGCTTCGACCTTCGTGACTATGTGGCGAAGGCGCGAGTGACGACGTCACTGGACGCGCGTGTGTATCAGGATCTGCAATTCAAGGCCGGCTACTACGATGAGTCGTCGGACGAGACCTATCTCGGGCTGACATCGGAAGATTTCGAGGTGACACCGCTGCGGCGCTATTCGGCGTCGCAGAAGGACCGTATGAAGGCGGATCAGCGGCAGCTTCAGGTTCGCCATTTCCTGCGGTTCGGTACAGTGGACGTGACGACGACAGCATACCGCAACGACGTGACGCGCAACTGGTACAAGCTGCAGAGCGTGAACGGCCGATCGATCGCGGCGGTGCTGAGCGATCCTGCGGCGGATGCGGCGGCGCTCGCGGTGCTGCGCGGCACGGACAGCGACGAGGGTGCGCTGCGGGTGCGCGCGAACAACCGGGCGTACGAGGCACGCGGCATACAGACGAGTGTCGGGCTGACGACGTCAGCGCTGGGCGGTCACGCACTGGAACTCGGCGCACGCTTCCACCAGGACGAGGAAGACCGCTTCCAGCACGAGGACGCGTTCACGATGAGCACGGGGGCGATGCAGTTGAGCGCGGCTGGCGGCGCGGGCACACAGGCGAACCGTGTGAGTCGGGCGGACGCCTGGTCGTTCTTCGTTCAGGATCGCATGGAGTTCGGACGGCTGACGCTGAGCCCCGGCGTCCGCTACGAGACCATCGACTTTGTGCGCGAGGACTACGCGTCGGGCGATGCGACACGCAGCGCGCCCTCGGGCGTGCGCACGAACGACGTGTCGGTGTGGATTCCCGGCCTGGGCGCGAGCTGGCAGGCGGGGTCCGGGCTGCGGCTGTTCGGCGGAGTGCATCGCGGGTTTGCACCGCCCGGGCCGGGCGCAGATCAGGAAACGAGGCCGGAGCGCAGCGTCAACTACGAAGCCGGTACGCGGCTGAACCGCGCGCGCCTGGCCGTGCAGGCGGTCGGCTTCTTCAGTGACTACACGAACATCCTCGGCGCCGAGACACTGGCAGGCGGAACGGATGGCAGCGGCGATCTCTTCAACGGCGGGGCCGTCCATGCCTGGGGCGGCGAGTTCTCTGCCGACTACGAGATGCAGCCCGGGAACGGTGTGTGGCGGGTGCCGGTGCATGCGGCATATACGTTCACGCGTGCGACGTTCCGCAGTGATTTCGAGAGCAGCTATGAACCCTGGGGCAGCGTGAGCAGCGGGGACGAGCTCCCCTACATCCCAACGCATCAGCTGTACGTGCGGAGCGGTGTCGAGCGCGGTCCGTTCAGTGGCAGCCTGACGGCGAACTACACGTCGGCAATGCGAACGGCGGCCGGCAGCGGCGCGCTCGACACGGAACAGAGCACGGACGCTGCGTTCGTTCTCGGCCTGGGTGCGGAGTACCGTGTGGCGAGCCGGCTCGCGGTGTATGGCGGCGTGCAGAACCTGACGGATGCGATGTACGTGGTGGCGCGGCGACCGGCGGGATTGCGTCCGGGTCTGCCCCGGACCGTTCAGATCGGGCTGCGCCTGACGCACTAGGGTATGTCTACATGCGTGCAGGAAGGGAGACCGGGGGGATTGGGGGGATGAGGTCGATCTCCATATCTCCCGGATCTCCTCCTCTCCTTTATTACACCGTTCTCGTGAATAAGGCGGGGCCGGCACGATACACTGTGCCGGCCCCATTTGCGTAGACTGTGTTCACCCGACCATGCTCGTCGGGGAGCGCTGATGACCACCGACGATGCTCGTCGGAAGACCGATGCGATCTACTGGACGTTGATCGTCAGGAAACCGCTGCGGAAGTCGGCGTGACCGCCGTGATCGAGAAAGATGCGCGCGGTCGTCTGACCGACGGCCACCGGCTCGAAGTCGCCGTGATCATTGTGGTCGTGATACTCGACGATGGCCTCGTTGGTGATCGCGACGCGGAGGCTCTCGTCCTCGTCCGCGTGCGGATGGAATGCGAGCGCGAGGTTGGTGGGGTCGTCAGCGTCGAGGAACAGGATCTCGACCTCGAGCGGCACGCCCATCGTGAGCGTGAGCGCGGTAGCGAAATCGACATTGGCTCCGACCACCTGTGCCAGGACCGCGCCGGTGCTGGCGTTGAGGATGACGACGCCGCCAGCCTCGGGATGATCATCGGGCTCGACGGGGTTGTCGCATGCCGCGGTGAGCGCGAACGCCAGAACCATGGCGGGTGCGAACCGTCTGATGAGTACATTGTGCATATCCTGCCTCCTGCTGATGAGTGGTGACTCCGGAACGAGTCGTGAACGGTCTGCTCGCGTGCTCATATCGTGAGACGGTAGAGCAGTTGGATGTTGCGCCCGGGCTGGGGCGCAACCTGACGAATGCGTGAGAGGTGATCGCGCCAGGTGGTATCGAGCACATTGTCGATCTGGAGCGTCAGTGTGTTCAGGCGGCCGAAGCCGGTCCAGCGCAGTCCGGCCGTGGCATTGACCAATGCGTACGCGGCAGTCGGCCGCTCGAACTCGGCGACACGGTCCTGTGCGGCCGCGCCCTCGACACCGAGGCCCGCGAACACGCGCGCGCCGTCCCTGCGCACGTTCAGCGCCCCATGCAGCGGCGGCATGGCGGGCAACGCGACATCGCCGTCGGTGTCATCGGCGCGGACGCCGCGGACGTAGCTGAGCGATCCATCGATGACCCACGAGCGGACCACTTCCCACTGAAGCCGTCCATCGACGCCGCGCAATACCACGTCACTCTGTTCCGCCTGGTAGACCGGGAACTGCCCGAGTCGCGGGTCCATATCGCCGGTCGGCGCGTAGTAGATGAAATCGCTGATGGCGTTGCGGAAGAATCCGATCTCCGCGTGCATGGTGGGGATCGAGGCACGCACGAACACGTCGATGCCCAAACCGTACTCGGCGTGGAGATCGGGGTTGCCGATGTCATACGAGTAGTTGGCGAGGTGCGGCCCGCTGGAGAAGAGCTCCTCGATCGATGGTGTGCGGAACGAGCGTGAAACGCTGATGCCGGTAGTCAGCACATCCGTCGGCCGGTAGAGCGCTGCGAGCGATCCCGATACGGACTGGAAATCGCGACGGCGCACGTCGCCGATCGAACTGGGCGATGTGTCGAGCGGATCGACGCGGCTCCAGTCATAGCGCGCACCGAGCTCGAACGTGACCGGTGAGAGCGCAAACTCCTCGAATGCGAACGCAGCGAGCGAGTAGTTGCGTGCGGGACGGCTGCCCGTGCGGGCTCCTGCCATGCCGAGGTCACGGAACATGCCGGATGCGCCGACCGCGCCCTCGAGCCGGACGCCGCCCGCCGCATGCCGGTGATGCGCGCGCACGTTTGCCGTCGAACTGTACTGCCGGAAATGCGTGCCGAGCACCGGGCCATCAACACCGCCGAGCTCCAGCTCGCGCTGATCGAAGCGGACGAAGTTAGCGTCCGCTTCCACGGACCGGAGTGATCCGCCCGTGCCGAGCAGCCGGCCCTCCACGCGTGCGGTGGTGCGCCGCAGCTCGATCTCGACGCCGCCCTCGTGTCCGCCCGGAATCAACTCACCCTGGAACGTGCCGGGAACGCCGTAGCTCATCCCGAAATCACGGATCGCCGCGCCGGCATGTCCTTTCTGTCCGACCCAACTCGCGCCGAGTCCGGCGTTGTGGCCGCGGAGCTGGGTGTCCGGCAGATCGCCCTGGGGAGTGCGGGTATCGCCGGCGGTGCGACCGCTCAACTCGCCGCGCACCGCGAACGAGCCGACCGGCGCCGTGAGCGCCGTACCCGCGGTCAGCCCGCTGTTCACCGATTCGCCCTGCGCCGTGAATGTGCCCGACACGGACTCCGGCACGCTGCGCGGGACTTCCTCGCGAATGACGTTGATGACACCGCCGAGCGAGCTGCTGCCGTACAGCACGCCGGCCGGACCGCGGACGACCTCGATGCGTTCGGCGGTGAGCGGCTCGATCGTCACTGCATGATCAGCGGACGTGCTCGCGATGTCGCCGGTGCGCTGGCCATCCTCGAGCATGAGAACGCGGTCACCCGTCAGGCCGCGTATGACCGGTTGCGCGGCGACCGGTCCATTGTAGCGCTGTGTCAGACCCGGCTCGCCCGCAAGCGTTGCGGCGACACTGCCGCTCAGCTTCCGTCGCAGTTCTGCGTCGCTGAGCACCGTCATCGACCGGTAGCTCGCGTCCGCGCCCCGCTCGCTGCCGGCGCCCGTGACAATGACCGCCGAGAGCTGGAGCGCGCTGGGCACGAGCCTCAGCTCCAGGTGCGTCATCCGGTCCGGCGCGACATCGACGCGACGCTGTAGCGGGGCGTACCCGATCCGCTCGACGCTCACCGTGTGCGTGCCCGCCGGAATATCATCGAAATGGAAGCTGCCATCCGCGTGCGAGTAGTCCTGCCGCCCCGACTCGCGCAGCCGCACAACCGCGTGAGCGACGGGCTGGCCGGTCGAAGCATCGAGGAGGACCCCGTGCAGCGCAGCGACCGCGACCGTGTCGGGCTGGCCGGCCGCGTCCGAGTCGGTGCGGGCGGCGGCGGGCGGGGAGGCCTGACCGGCGGTCGCTGCTCCAATGACCGTGGCAGGTGCTGCGGCGGCGATCACCGGCGTGATGCCGAGACCGATCGCGATGGCGATCGCACGGATGTAGTGCGTCATGAACGAAGTGTGTCTGATCAACGTAAGTCCCGCGTGCACAGTTGAGCGCGAAGCGGCAGGCTGCCCCTTCAGCGTCGTGTGTGTCTCATGAGAGGACCGGCGGTCAGCCGGTCAGGCGCGGGGAGGAGCTCGCGGGCTGGACGGGGAGAAGGCGTGTACGGCCGTGAAACTGGTAGCTGCCGGCTCCGGCTCGATCCAGGAATGCGCCGGCCCGGCGACGATCGGTGCCGGCACCGAGCTCATGCTCGACGCGCCGAGTGTCTGGCAGATGACGCAGATGTCCGGATGGGCAGACGAGGTGCCGTCATGGTCGCCATGTGTCGCGACCACGGCCACATCGCCGTTCGCCGGGGCGTGCCGATGTGACAGCGTCAGAGTCGCCGCGGTGAAGAGATGGATCACCACGACAATCAGCCAGCCGAAGCGGGCAGTACCCGGACGTGTACACAAAGGCGCCATTCGAAATGGTACACGTGCCCACGGAACGGGTTCCCGGCTGCGGTTCCCGGGGTGTGGCTCCCGTGGCCGATCCCGTCCGGCGCGGAGAAATGAGGTGTGCGAGGAGCCGGCGAGGCCGCAATGCGCTACATTGCCTGTACTTGTATCCATTTTGACGACCAGGACAATGCCGCTACGGGAATTCATCACACGCATGCTCATTCTGCTGCCTCTCCTGACTGCCCTGTCCGCTGGACGCGGAGCGGCGCAGGAGCCGGATATGGCCGGATCGAGGGATGCGGCGCCGCTGACGTTCATAGACTGTGACAATTGCGACATGTCGCACATCCGGCAGGAGATCACGTTCGTGAACTACGTGCGTGACCCCGGCCTGGCGGAGGTTCACGTGATGATCACGCGGCAGGGCACGGGTGGTGGCGGCCGCATGTATTCGCTGGCGTTCACCGGGAGGGGCCCGTTCGACGGTGTTCGCAACACGCTGACGTTCGCGGCACGGGCGACAGCGACCTCGGCCGAGGAGCGTGAGGGACTGACACGGGTGCTGTCGCTGGGGCTGGTTCCGTACGTAGCGCGCACGACGCTCGTCGTTCAGTTGAGTCTGACGTTCGACGATGCCGGTGAAGCCCGGCCCGTGGCCGCTGCGGATCGCTGGAAGAACTGGACGTTCGAGGTGTACGGCGGCGGCAACTTCAACGTGGAAGCGCGGCAGGACTCGTGGAGCGCCCGATATGGCTCGTACGCGAGTCGGGTGACGGACGACTGGAAGGTACAGTTTCGGCCGTACTTCAACCACAACGGGCGTACGATCCGTCGCCCGGAAGAGGAGGATGTACGGATCAGTCAGCGGCGGCATGGCTTCGACAGCCATCTGATCCGGAGCCTGGGTCCGCACTGGGGCGCGGGTCTCTTCGGGTCATACGAGACGACGACGATCGACAACCTCGACCATCGCGTGACGGTTGCGCCCGCGATCGAGTACAGCCTTTACCCGTATGCGCAGGCGTCCAGGCGTCAGATCACGCTGACGTACCGTGTGGGATACGAAGCGGCCGACTACATCGAGGAGACGATCTACGAGAAGACGCAGGAGACGCTGTTCAACCAGTCTCTGAATGCTTCCGTCCGTATCCGTCAGCCGTGGGGCTCGATTTTCTCCGGCCTGACCGGCTCGATGTATCTTCACGACGCCTCCTATCACCGGATCCGGGCCAACAGCAACCTGTCGTTCCGCCTGGGCCGGGGCATCGCGCTCGACGTTGGGGGCAGCTACGAGCGCATCAACGATCAGCTCGCGCTGCCGCGGGGCGACACCTCGCTCGAGGACATTCTGCTTCAGCGACGCAGACTCGCGACGTCGTACCGCGGCTCGGGCAGCATCGGATTGTCCTACACGTTCGGTTCGATCTACTCGAATATTGTGAATCCGCGATTCTGATCAGCAGGCGGCGCACCCCAGCGCCGTGGCGCAACGGGGGGTGGGGGCGTTAATCTGGGTCTCCGCGCACCACCCACCGCCCACAGCGGAGACGACCCCATGAACGTCAGGTACCTTGCCTCGCGAATTCTCGTCCTCACGCTCGGCGCCGGCATCGCCGGTGCCGCCACGGCCGGGCCTGCGCACGCGCAGAGTCCGCTGCACGCCCGAATCGACGCGGCGGCGGCCCAGGTGAACGAGCGCGTGGTCGCATGGCGCCGTGACATCCACGAGCACCCGGAACTGGGCAATCGCGAGTTCCGCACGGCGAAGCTGGTTGCCGATCACCTGAGTTCACTTGGGCTCGAGGTTCGGACGGGCGTCGCCCATACGGGGGTGGTCGGCATGCTGCGCGGCGGACGGCCGGGCCCGCTGGTGGCGCTGCGAGCCGACATGGATGCGCTGCCCGTCACCGAGCTCGTGGACCTGCCGTTTGCATCGAAAGTGCGCACCGAGTACAACGGTCAGGAGGTCGGCGTCATGCACGCGTGCGGGCATGACAATCATGTAGCGATGCTGATGGGCGCGGCCGAAGTCCTGGCCGGCATGCGCGACGAGCTGGCGGGCGATGTGATGTTCATCTTCCAGCCGGCGGAGGAGGGTGCTCCGGCAGGCGAGGAGGGTGGCGCTGCGCTGATGCTGAAGGAAGGACTGTTCGCGGACGAGAAGCCGGACGCCGTATTCGGACTGCACGTCACGACGCAGCCCGTGGGCACGATCGGCTATCGCGCGGGCGGGATCATGGCCGCGTCCGACACGTGGCGGATGGTCGTGCGGGGGACGCAGACGCACGGCGCGTATCCGTGGCGCGGCGTCGACCCGATCGTAACGGCAGCGCAGATCGTGCTCGGCCTCCAGACCGTCGTCAGCCGGCAGTCCGACCTGACGCGCGCCCCGGCGGTGGTGACGGTCGGTCAGTTCACTGGCGGGCTGCGCAGCAACATCATCCCGGACACCGTTGTCATGGTCGGCACCATCCGGACGCTCGATCCGGAGATGCGCACCGATGTGCACGCGCGCGTGAGGCGGACGGCCGAGCACATTGCCGCGGCCGCCGGCGCAACGGTGGACGTCCACATCAATCTCGGCTATCCCGTCACGTTCAACGATCCCGATCTGACGGCGTGGGCGCTGCCGACGCTCGAGCGGGTCGTGCCCGGCAAGGCACAGCAGCGACCGGCCGTGCTCGGTGCCGAGGACTTCTCATACTACGCGCAGGAGACGCCCGGCCTGTTCCTGTGGCTCGGCATCGTCCCCGAAGGCACGAACGCCGCGGACGCACCATCGAATCACTCGCCGCTCTTCTTCGCCGACGAGGGCGCGCTGCCGATCGGGGTGCGCGCGCTCACTCACCTGACCGTCGACTTCATGGCGGCGCAGGCGAACTGATCGGGCACGGGCGCAGCGGCGCGGGCGGACGGATCGGGCGCGGGCGCAGCGGCGCAAGCGGACGGAGCAACCGGGGGGCGCCATACGGCGCGGCGCCCTCCTGCCGCAGCGCTCCGCTGTTGGGCAGCCGGGTGTGCTCCCCCTTCCGTCGCACACAATCAGCCGCCATCTTCACGTATGGCAGACGACCTTGATATCGAGATCCTGCGGCTCCTGCAGGAGAACGCGCGCACCGCGAACGCCGAGATCGCCCGCAGGGTGGGCCTCGCGCCGTCCGCCGTCTTCCAGCGCATTCGCAAGCTCGAGGAGCAGGGCGTCATCGCCGGCTACCACGCCGCGCTCGACCCCGCCTCCGTCGGCCAGGGCCTCCTCGCCTTCATCATGGTACGCACGGCCGAAGGCGCGCGCGCGCGGGAGACCGCCGACATGCTGGCCGGCATACCGGAGGTCCTCGAGGTCCACCGGGTGGTCGGCGATGACTGCTTCTTCCTCAAGGTCCGGGTCGCCGACACCGACGCGCTCGGCCGGCTGCTCGACGAGACGATCCAGCCCCTGCCGCCCGTGGCGTCCACACGCACGACGATCGTGCTGAGCTCGGCGAAGGAAACGCCCGGCACGGCGCGGATCGGTGCTCGCGCCCGCCTCCTCGCAGACGATTCCACTCCCTCCAAGGCCGATCAGGCGTCATAACCACAGCCTGTCAGGCGTTCTACCAACATATCGTTATATGAAGTGCGGCTGCGACGAACGTGGCTCCGCACGAATCAACCCTGGAGGCGACCATGGGTCCCGGTCCGGCGAAATTCCCGTTTCTGCCCGTTTCCCTGCTCAGCCTGCTCAGCCTGCTCACCCTGCTCGCTGCGTGCAGCGGCGGAAGCGGCGGCACGTCGGAGCCCACTCTCACGGGGACGGTTGCCGGCCAGGTGACGGCATCCGGCGCGGGCGTGCCGGGGGCGACGCTGACGTTGAGTCAAGGGGGGACGAGCCGGACGGCGACGTCATCGGCTGCAGGCGCGTACTCCTTCGCGGCCGTCGCGGCGGGCGCGTGGACCGTGGCGATAGCGGCACCCGCCGGGTTCGGGCTTGCGACGGGGCAGGCTGCGAGCGTGCCCGTGACGGTAACGGGGGGCGCGACGGCGACGGCGAACTTTGCTCTGGCAAGCACGCTGTCGAGCATCCGGGCGAGCGTGACTGCGGCGAGTCAGCCGCGGAGCAACGTGACCGTGCGTCTCTATGACGCGGGTGCGACCACGGCGCGAGCGACGCAGACGACGAATGCGTCAGGCGTCGCGACGTTCGCAGCGCTGACACCGGCGGCGTTCGATGTGGAAGTGGTCGTGCCGAGCGGCTTCGAACTGGCGAGTGGTGAAGTCGCACGGAAGCAGGTGACCACGACGGCCGGAGCGGAGGCCGCTGTGGCGTTCGCGCTGGAGAGCACGTCGAGTGGCAACGTGGTAGAGGTCGAGCTGAACGGCACGAGCTTCCAGCCGTCCGCTGTGACCGTGGCGGTCGGCACGACGGTGCGGTGGATCTACCGCAGCGGCGGTCCGCACACGGTGACGCCGGACGGCCACACGACATGGTCGGAGGCGGATCTGAACACGGAGGGCCAGACATTCGAGCACACGTTCGCGGCGACCGGTACGTACGCATACTACTGCAGTCCGCATCGCGGCGCCGGCATGACGGGCGTGATCACCGTGCAATGATGCATGCAGCAAAATCAGCCACAGTGTTCGTCGGAATGCTGGCGCTGTCGATGTCACCGTCCGCGGCGCGGGATGCGCGGACGGCGACATCGAACAGTGCCGACGTCCGGACGAGTGGCATGTTCGCGACGGCGCCGCTTGCAGCGCAATCGCTGCTCGAGCGATCGCCGAATCTCGGCGGGACGTGGACCGCGGAGCCGGGGGTACTCCATTTCCATTTCCTGCATCGGTTCCAGGCGACGGGCGCGCCGGCCCGCAAGGTTCTGAATTCGCCGACGTTCCTGCTGGCGCTGGGGCTGCCGCACCGCACATCGCTCGGAGTTCGCTACGCGACCAATTCTCTGGTGCGCACGGGATTCCCGAACGAATGGGAGCCCTTTGCGCGCTGGCAGGCCGCCGTCCAGAGCAGCGAGAGCAGCGGAGCACCTGTCGACGTTCTGGTTCATGCCGGCTGGAACCAGGCGGCCGCCAGTATCGACGGCGAGGTGACGATGGCGCGGAGCTTCGGCGGCGTTCGGGTGCTCGGCGCAGTGCGCGCATTCTCGAACGCGTGGCATGCGGGTTCAGCGCGTGGTGCGATCGCCGCCGGTTTAGCCATTCCGCTGCACGAGTGGGTGGCGGTGGCCGGTGATATCGCGACCGTTCCGGGTGCCGGCGACACTGACCCGGCGTGGAGCGCGGGCATTCAGCTTCGCATTCCGTACTCGCCCCACACGCTCTCGCTGCATGCGTCCAATGCGAACTCCACCACATTGCAGGGTGCATCGCGCGGCATCAACGCAGTGCTGTGGGGGTTCGAGTTCACGGTGCCGTTCACACCCCGTCGGTACTTCGGTTCGCGCGGCGAAACCGCAGCCACGGCTCCGGCAGACGCGGGCGACATCGCGGCCGACGTCACGATGACGGATCGCCTGCTGTTCGCACCGGACACGGTCGTCATCCGCGTGGGCAGTGCAGTGCGGTGGACGAACACATCCGTGCTGCCGCACACCGTGACGGCGGATCCGGACAAGGTGGTTCGCGGAGCCAACGTGCAACTCCCGGCCGGGGCCGACCCGTTCGACTCCGGCAACATGGACCCCGGCGCCGTGTACGTGCACAGGTTCACCGTGCCGGGCACGTACCGGTATGTGTGCGTGCCGCACGAGCTGGCCGGCATGATCGGCGTCGTGTTGGTGCAGCCATGAAGATGCGTGGATTCATTGCGTTCGCGATGGCGCTGAGCGGCTGCGTGTCCGAAGCACCGGACCCGGCGGGACCCGGCGATGGCGATGTGTTCATCGACATGACCACTGAACTCACGTATGCGCCGGCCAGTGCACAGGCGCGTGTCGGACAGACCGTCGTCTGGCGCAACCCGTCAACCATGGCGCACACCATCACCGCGGACCCGGCCCTGGCGTCGAACGCCGGCAGTGTGTCACTGCCGGCGGGCGCGGAGCCGTTCGCGTCGCCGCTCGTGGCCACGGGAGGGAGCTACAGCAGGACGTTCATGGTCGTGGGCACGTATCGATATTTCTGCCAGCCGCACGAGGGTGCCGGCATGATCGGCACGATCGTCGTCGTGCCCTGACGGCCGGCTGACGGGCCGTCCCACCCCACTCGTACACCGGTATCCCTGGAGAAGCGACACCCCCTTCCGCACATCGATCCTCACTTCTCACGGCACCGTCGCGCTGCGCAGTGCCCGTGTCAGATCCGCGGCCCGACCGTTGCTGTAACGCACCCGGGGGCGTGCCGGGGCCGAGTGCCACATCCAGTGAGGTCAGCATGCAGCACGAGCACATCGAAGCGGTGAGCAATGGTTTCCTGCCGCACGGCTTCTGTTATCTGTGGAATCCCGCGCTACTGTGGACGCATGTCACGGCGGACTTCCTGATTGGTGCTTCGTATGTAGTGATCTCGATCTCGCTCGCGTGGCTCGTTCACCGCGTGCGTCAGGACATCCCGTTCAGCTGGGTGTTCGTTGCGTTCGGCCTGTTCATCATCACGTGCGGCATCACCCACTTCATGGCGATCTGGACGCTGTGGAATCCCGTCTACTGGCTGTCGGGCGGCGTGAAGGTCGTGACCGCGGTGGCATCGGTGGCGACTGCGATTGCGATGCCGTTCACGGTACCACCGATCGTAGCGACGGTCCGCGACGCGCGTCTGGCGCGTGAGCACGAACTCGCGGAAACGCGTGCAATCGCGCTCGCGGAGCAGAATACCCTGCTTCAGGAGGCACTCGCCCGTGCCGAGGCTGCGGATCAGGCCAAGTCGGCGTTCCTGCGCACGATGAGCCACGAGCTGCGCACGCCGCTGAATGCGATCATGGGCTACGAGCAGCTGATCGAGGGAGGTCTGAGCGGGCCGGTAACGGAACAGCAGCGGCAGCAGCTCAAGCGCATCAACCGCAGCGCGGCACACCTGCTGACTCTGGTCGATGACGTGCTGACTCTGGCGCGGGGCGAGACGGACTCAGCGCCGCTGAACATACAGCGCGTGGAGCTGCCCGCCCTGGTCGCGTCGGCTGCCGAGATGGTGCAGGAACAGGCCGTCGCGAAAGGACTGAATTTCGTCGTCGAGCACATTCCGGAGACGATGATCGAGACGGACGCAGGCCGGGTCCGTCAGATCCTGCTCAATCTGCTCGCGAACGCGATCAAGTTCACAACCACCGGCACGGTCACGATCGCGGTCGACGTGCTGCCCGATGCCGTCGCGTGCCACGTGCGCGATACGGGCGTCGGCGTGGAGATCGAACACCAGGAGGATGTGTTCGCACCGTTCTGGCAGCGCGTGCAGACGACCACCCGCAACCAGGGCGGCTCCGGACTCGGTCTCGCCGTCAGCCGCCAGCTCGCGCGCTCCCTGGGTGGCGACATCACGCTGGAGAGCGAGCCTGGTCGCGGCAGCACGTTCACGGTGATCCTGCCGGTGAGTGTCGTCGGCGAACAGTCAGCTGTCGGCGAATAGTCAGCGTTGTCGACGAATAGTCGAGACTGCGGCTGCATCATGGTTGCGGTGTCACCGACCCGGGCGTACTCTGGAAACCACTTCCCCTTTCGAACCAGGAAACCGACATGAAGACCGTGTATGCCGCGCTGGCGCTTGGCGTGATCACCGTCTCGGAGGCGTCCGCTCAGGTCCCGACCGGTGGGCGCGCTCGACCGGTGGATATACCGGTTGCAGCCACGTCCGGCTGTGAGCTCGAAGCTGCTGGCGTGCGCATGGCGTTCGCGCAATGCGCTCCGGTACCGGCGGGTGACCGACCCATGGAAAAGGAGATCGAGGTTGTCGAGTATCGCAGCGGCGATGACCCGGGCACCGTATCGATCCGCGTGAATGGTCAGGTGCTGGAAGGGTTCGTGCTGCGGCATGTGGGCGTAACCGATCCGGACGATGACGGTGATGGCCTGCCCGCCGCGGCGGAACGCCAGCGTCGCGGACGCCTGAGTGTCGGCAACGTGACCCTCGACCGTGTCGCAGGACGCTCAGCGAACATAGCGTGGCCGCCGGCCGACTCGGATGGCGATGGCTTCCCCATGGTTGTTTCTCTCGAGAATCCGGCTGGCGGAGCGACGCACATCTCACTTGCGGGCTGCACGCCGGAGCCCGCGGGCACGAGAGCGGCGCCTGCACGCGGAGAGCAGCCGTCGAGCGTGACGATGAGCTGCACGTCGGTTCGTGTAGAGGCTGATGCTGGCGCAAGTCCTTACGCGCGCTGGATCGCAGGAGCAACGGGCGTGAGGCAGGCAGGCGACACCCGGGATCCCCAGGTGGAACGCCCAGTCCTCGTGCTTCACGCACGGAACGCCCGCGGCACAGACAGCGTCCGTCTTCGGGGCGTCGAACTCGCCGGCTGGTCCATCGACTTCGACGGTGCGCGCGCAACTGTACGCTGGACCCTCGAGGTGCGGGTGAATCGCTGGGAACCGGCTTAGCAGGAGCCCGAATGAATGATCTGAAGCGTTTCGCCAGCTCGGCTACATGGTCGCTGGCACTACTCATCGGTATGACTGCGTGTGCGCCCTCCGTATCACAGCAGACGCAGGCGGCCGTGCCGGCGGATGCGCTGCCGCTGTGGGAGGTGACGGACGGCCACGGCACGGTTTATCTGCTCGGATCAATTCACATGCTCCGCCCCGGGGCATATCCGCTGGACGATGCGATCTACGCGGCATTCGATGAGTCCGCGGTGGCGACGTTCGAGCTGAACCTCGATTCGGCCGTAGCTGCGGCGCCGCAAATGTTGGCACGAGGCACGTACCAGGACGGCCGCACGCTCGCGACGGTGCTGCCGTCGGAGTTGTATGCTGAGCTCAGCGAGCGTCTCGGCGGACTCGGTGTGCCGGTGCAGGCAGTGTCGGGCATGAAGCCATGGCTGATCGCGCTGACGTTGACAGCGCTCACCCTCCAGCAGGCGGGTTACGAGACGGCACAGGGAGTGGACCGTCATTTCTTCGACCGCGCGCAGGCGGCCGATAAGCGCATCACGAGCCTGGAGACGATGGACCAGCAGCTCGATACGTTCAACGGCATGTCGGAGGCTGAGCAGATCGCGTTTCTGCGCGCGACGCTGGACGATCTCGGCGAGTCGATCGACATGATCGACGAGATGACGGAACTGTGGAAGCGCGGAGACGCGGAGGCGATTGCGGGGATGATGACCGAATCGCTGGAGGATCAGCCGAACCTGAAACGACGCATGCTCGACGATCGCAACCAGGCGTGGGTCCCGCAGATCGAAGCAATGCTCCGATCGGGAGAGACATCAATGGTGATCGTCGGCATGGGTCACCTGATCGGCGAAGGCAGCGTAATCGACCTGCTGCTCGGGCGCAGCCACAGCGTCACGCGCAAAGCCGCGGCGGCCGCAGCGAGATAGACTGCGGACGCGGAACCCATCATGCAGATTGGCCCTTCCGGCCATGCTGCCGCCCCGGCGAGGGCCGGCCGGCGCAGATACCCGTGCTTTTGCGCGCCGGGGCAGCGGCCTTTACGTTGCGAATGCTGATTCCTACTACCACTGCACGGAGGAGGCGCCATGGCAGGAACATTCGAGATCTACCGGGACAAGGCGGATGAGTACCGGTTCCGGCTCAAGGCCGGGAACGGCGAGATCGTGCTGAGCAGCGAGGGCTACAAGGCGAAGTCGAGTGCACAGAGCGGGATCGAATCGGTGCAGGCGAACTGCGGTGATCGCGAGCGCTTCGAGGCGACCACCACTGCAACCGGCAAGTTCCGCTTCAATCTGAAGGCCAAAAACAACCAGGTGATCGGGACGAGCCAGAGTTACGAAACCGCAGCATCGCGGGACAACGGGATCGAGGCTGTAGGACGGGCGGCGGTCGGCGCGAAGATCACGGACCAGACAACCTGACCAGGCGGACCTGGAACCCATTATGCAAATTGTCCTGTGCTGCCATGCGGCCGCCCCGGGCAGTGGCCGGCCAGTCGCTCAGGGCGCAGGGCGCCGGGCGATCCGGTCCCACCGTCCAGGTGCCAGCCACCCTGGACGGGGTGCGGCATCATGGCTGAGTGAGCCAATTTGCATAATGGGTTCCAGGTCCGCTGTTACTTCAGCCGCAGCAGGTAGCCGCCGCCGTCCAGATCCAGCGCCCACTCCGCGACGGGAAGCGACCCGGCCCGGAGCAGCGTCTTCACTCTGGTTCTGAGCACGGGCCGGCCGGGCGACCCCCTGCCCTTCCCCGTGATGATGTGGACGAGCGCGCGCGGCTGGCGTTTGCGGACACGCTGCACGAACGCGGTCACGGCAGCCACGGCTTCGACACCCGTCATGCCGTGAAGGTCGAGCGTATCGTCCACCGGGCCGTCGAGCGGATCGAGTATCGAGATCATCTGTCGGGATGTGGTGCATTATGCAGGCTGCCGCCAGTCGGCGGCGCTCCCCCATGTTGCGACGGCACGCTGCTGACGGGTGTCCGGCTGACACCTCGCAACGCGTCCAGCAGCGCAGCTGCATCTTCAGCATCGTTATACATGTTGGGCGACACGCGCAGTGCCGAACCGCGGAG
>JAGTUV010000355.1 GCA_018224305.1 Gemmatimonadota bacterium | reverse complement strand
CTTCCTGGCCGGCTTCTTCGCCGGGGCCTTCCCCGCGCGGCCGGCCTTCGCCGGTGCGCGCTTCGTGGTGCCAGCCCGCTTGCCCGCCGCCTTCCTGGCCGTCCCCTTCGCGGGCGCCTTCTTTGCCGTCCGCTTCGAAGCAGCCTTCTTCACTGACTTTGCCGGACGACGTCCCGGGGTTGTCTTCCGGGCGGCCTTGCCGGCCGTCTTCCGGGCGGTGGTCTTCTTCGCCGCCTTCTTCGCGGGAGCCTTCTTCGCGGGAGCCTTCTTCGCGGGAGCCTTCTTCGCGGGAGCCTTCTTCGCGGGAGCCTTCCGCGCGGTCGACTTCTTTGCGGCAGCCTTCTTCGCCGGTTTGCGACCGGACGTTTTCGCAGCCTTCTTCGCCGGTGCCCTCTTCGCGGTCCGGCCTGCGGCCTTCTTCGCGGTCGACTTACCCGTTGTCTTCTTCGCGGCAGGCTTCCGCCCCTTCGTACCCGCGGACCGGGCCGATGTCTTCTTCCCTGCGGTCTTTTTTGCGGCCTTCTTGCCGGCAGACCGCCCGGCGCTCTTCGACGTTGCTTTAGTCACTCTCTTCTTCCCCACCGACTTCCTCGTGGTCTTGCTCGCGCCCCGTGACGCGCTGGCTGTTCTCGTCTTCCCCACCGCGGCCATGCTCACCTCCCGGAATGCCGGCATGGGCATACTGCCCGGCTGGTTTTCGCGTCAATCGCGCGGCAGCACCCAGGCGACGTCGCGCAGCGACGTCTCCCCATCGACGCTCACCGCGTACCGCCCTCCGCTCCAGATGGATGCGGACCCGTACTCACCGCGCTTGTTCACCGCGTAGAACTCGACGTTGAAATCCGGACGGCCGCGATCGTCGAGCAAGCGCCGCTCCACGGTCCAGCGGATGATCCGCCGGCACGCCTCCAGGCACGCGTCCGTCGGGCTCGCGCCGGCCCGCATCATCTCGACTACGGCGTGCGAGCCGCACGTCTTGATCACCGCCTCGCCCCGCCCGGTCGCGCCCGCAGACCCGACATCGTTGTCCGTGTAGAGTCCGGCGCCGATGATCGGCGAGTCGCCCACACGGCCCGCCAGCTTGTAGAACAAGCCGCTCGTGGTGGTGACGCCGGACATGTCGCCGTTGCGATCGACGGCACTGCAGTTGATCGTGCCCATCGGCCGGACACCATCCCAGGAGTTCTCCAGGCCGCCCGACGCGGACTGCCCCCCTGCCGCGGACTGGCCGGCCCCGCCGCGGAGCCCCACCGCTGCGCCGCGGGCGTCGCCGTAATTCGATCCGCCGGGATTGCCGCCCGTACCGGGCTCACGGGTGAACCCGCGCACGCGCTCACCCGACTCAACCGGCGTCAGCCAGTCGTCCTCCGGAGATAGCCGCGCACGCAGTTCCAGCCAGCGGGATCGCGCCGCCTCGGTGAGCAACACCTCGTCTGCGGCAAAGCCCATGGCCCGCGCGAACCGGCGCGCGCCCTCGCCCACCAGCATCACATGGTCCGTATACCGCATGACCGCGACGGCGACCAGCGACGGCGTCCGCACCCCCTCCAGCGACGCCACCGACCCCGCGCCCCGCGTGCTGCCATGCATGACCGACGCATCCAGCTGAACGACACCGTCCTCGTTCGGCAGGCCGCCATAGCCGACCGACATGTCGGCCGGGTCCTCCTCGACGATGTTCACGCCGCGGACGACCGCTTCGAGCGTATCACCGCCCGCATTCACCACCTCGATCGCCTTCGTCACTGCGGCCCTGCCGTTGCCGCTCGCCACGGCGACCGGAATCACGCGCGCGCGATGCACTGCCGGCGCACCCGCCATTGCCCCGGTCTCGGATCCGGCCGCATGCGCGGCGTCGTCGAACGGGAAGGCGCCTGCGACAGCGGCGCCCATTCCGGCGCCCGCAGCTCGCTTCACGAATTGGCGGCGGGAGGTCATCTGTGGCTCCTGGGCGTCGAAACGTCCGGCGTCTGGCAGGCACGAAGATAGCCGCGGACCTCTGCCGGCGCCACAGAATCGTGCATGAGGCGACGTATCGTGAGGTCCGGCAAAGATTTAGGGGTGTCGACCACCCGCGGGCCGGGCACTGCGGATTACCGCCCGATCTCCTCGAGCTGGTAGCGGGACAGCTTCTCGTAGAGTGTAGCCCGCGAGATGCCGAGCGTCCGGGCGGTGCGCGAACGGTTGCCGCCGTGATGGGCCAGGACGCGGGCGATGTGGCGCCGCTCGACCTCCTGGAGAGACAACTCGTCATCGGCGCCGCCACCGCCCCGGCCGGCGGCGCTGCCCGTGACCTCGACCGGCAGGTGTGCCGGCACGATCTCATCGGCGTCCGCGCACAGCAGGAGGACGCGTTCGAGCACGTTGCGCATCTCCCGGATGTTGCCCGGCCACGGATAGCGGACGAGTGCATCCAGCCCGCCGGCCGAGAGCCGGGCGGGCCCGTGTCCGATCCGGCGGCGCAGGTCGAGCAGGGTGCGCACGGCCATGTCGGCGATCTCTTCACGGCCGCGTTCGCGCAGCGGTGGCAGACGGAGCGGGAGGATGTTGAGCCGGTAGAACAAGTCCTCGCGGAAACGGCCGGCCCGCACGGCGCGCTCGAGATCGACATTGGTGGCGGCAATGAGACGCACGTCCACCTCGATCTCGCGGGTGCCGCCGAGCCGGCGAAACCGCTGACTCTCGAGTACCTTGAGCAGCTTCGGCTGGAGTTCGAGCGTGAGGTCGCCGACCTCGTCGAGAAAGAACGTGCCGCCGTTGGCCACTTCGAAGAGCCCCCGCTTCTGTTCCTTCGCGTCGGTGAACGCACCCTTCTCGTGGCCGAACATCTCGGATTCGAGGAATGCCGCCGAGAAGCCCGCACAGTTGGTCTCGACGAACGGGTTGGTCGCGCGCCCCGAGAGCGAGTGCATCAGCTGAGCGACGAAGCCCTTGCCGGTGCCGGTCTCGCCCGAGAGCAGCACAGTGGAATCACTCTCCGCGAGTATCTCGACCTGGCGCGCGATCTCACGCATCGCCGGCGTGCGTCCGAGTGCTTCGGTCGAATGAGCATCGCCCTGCCGCTGTGCAAAGTAGCGGTTGCGCCGCCGCAGCTCCGCCTTCTCGAACGCCCGCTCGGCGATGACTTCCAGATGTGAGAGCTCCACGGGCTTCGTCAGAAAGTTCTCGGCGCCGAGCCGCATCGCCTCGACTGCGGTCTCGATGTCCGAATGACCGGTGAGCATGATCACGGTCGCGTCCGCATCGCGTGCACGCACGACTTCGAGGAAGTGCAGACCGCTCACGCCGGGCAGGCCGATGTCGAGCAGGACCAGGTCGGGCCGGTCCCGCTCGTAGAGTTCCATCGCGCCCGTCGCCTCGGCCGCCCGCTGCACCGACCATCCCTTCTTCTCGAAGAAACGACCGAGCAGGCGCAGCACTTCCGGGTCGTCGTCCACGAGCAGGATCGTTCGCGTCAAGGTGCGTCCACCGCGTCCGGATCGTCCGCCTCCCGCGCCGGCATGCCGGGCAGCGGCAGCAGCAGCACGCGCGTCACCCGTCGCTCCTCGACCTCGTGCACACGCAGCTCGCGCACTCCATCGATCACCACCGTATCGCCCTCGACAGGGACACGTCCCAGCTGGCCGAAGACATAGCCACCGATCGTGTCATAGTCCTCCTCCGGAAGCGACAGGCCGAAATGCTCGTTGACATCGAAGATACTCGCGCTGCCGTCAATCAGGACATCGCCGTCATCCGTGATCTCGAAGTCGGTCTCCTCCTCCGGCACGTCGTGCTCATCGAAGATATCGCCGACGATCTCCTCCAGCATGTCCTCCAGCGTGACCAGACCGTCGGTACCGCCGAATTCATCGAGCACTATGGCCATGTGAACGCTCTTCGTGCGCAGTTCCGGCAGCAGCTCGCCGATGCGTTTCGTATCGGGTACGAAGTAGGGTTCGCGCATCAGCGCAGCCAGGTCGAACGGCCCCCCCGCTTCGGGATACTGCGCAATATGCTTCAGCAGATCCTTGACGAGCAGGATACCGATGACATCGTCGATCGACTCCGCGTACACGGGTATGCGCGAGTGGCCCTCTTCCATCACGAGCGCGAGAGTGTCCGCGCGTGTGGCCGTCACGGGCAGCGCCATGATGTCGCGGCGCGGGGTCATGACCTCGCGCGCGAGCGTGTCGCGGAACTGGATGACGCCCAGCAGCATCTGCTCCTGGTCAGACTCCGCGTTGCCGTCCTGGTGGCTCTGCTCGACCAGCTGCCGGATCTCCTCATGCGTGTCCGCCAGCGACGGCAGCGCGCTCGGCCGGCCGCCGAGCACACGCACCACTGCCGCCGATGTGAACGACGCCAGCCGGAGCACCGGCGAGAACAGCAGGCCGAAAAGCTGAACGGGGCGCGTCGTGCGGAATGCGATGCGCTCAGGATCCTGCGTCGCCAGCAGCTTCGGGACCTGCTCTCCCAGCACGACATGCAGGAATACGATGATAGCGAGCGCTGCTGCGGTGGCGACCGCGTGAGAGAGCGGCGCGAACGTCCGCGCGTCGACCACCCAGGCGTCGACATGCGGCTGCACCACTCCATGTACCGCGCTCTGCACGATGAACCCGATACCGATCGTCGACAGCACGATCCCCAGCTGGGATGCCGCGATTACGCGCCTCGGTGCATCCATCGCACGCAGCACACGCTGCGCCGGACCGTGGCCCGACCTTGCGAGTGGCTCGACGCGCGAACGACGCGATGAAACCAGAGCGAATTCGGCCGCGACGAAAAATGCGTTGATGCCGATCAGCAGCAGCACGGCGAGGAGTTTCAGGGTTGTACTGGCGGGGTCCATGGCAGGGTTTCTGAGTCGCGTGCGACCGCCCGGACGGGCAGCCGCACGCAGCGGCTCACGCCGCGGTCGCGTCCTCGTGTGCGAGGGCCGTGTGCTCCCGCCCGTGCGGGATGACTGGCTGGCAGAACCTGAGGCCGGCCTCGCGAAGCTGCGACAGTTCCGGCGCACCCAGCTCCGGATGCCGTTCCTTCATGAAGCCCAGCGTCTCATCCATCCACTCGAGCTGGTCGTCACGCTCGGCGCTCAGCACTCCGCACTGGCGGATCGCACTGAACAGCTCATCGCGCGCACGGTCCAACGCTGTCGGTGGGGCGGAGTTGCTGCGGGGGGCGGTACGACTCTTCCTGTTATCGCGCTTGCGCGCCAACGGACGGCTCCCTTCCATGCTTCGGTAACACCTTTCTATTGTGGTTCGTGCGGCCGCAGCCGCTCATTGGCAGTACAGCCAATGAATATAGCCGAAATGCGAAGCTGAGCCAACCCTTTCCCTCCCCGGTTGCGACCCCCCGCCCCATGGACCCCGCGGACCAGGGCGTCGCCATACCGGACCCGTCTGTCGCCGTGGCAGTGGATCTGCGTACACCTGCGTCGCAGAGAGGAGGCTGCGTGGAGCCACGCGAAATGCGACAGACCCGGATCGGCGAGTTCCGGATCCAGTCCGAACACACGGGCTCGGGCCCGCCTGTCGTCCTGCTCCACGGCCTGTCCGGGTCGTGCCGGTGGTGGCGGTTCACAACCGCGGCGCTGTCGCGTCGCTATTCGGTACACATTCCGGAGCTGGTCGGCTTCGGCGGCAGCCGCCGGCCCGGCCGGCAGCCAGACGTGCCGGAAATGGCTGACGTGACGGCGCAGTGGCTGCGCGAGATGGACCTGACGGAGATCGCGCTGGTGGGGCACTCGATGGGGGGTCAGATCGCGCTGCATATCGCGGCGGAGCACCAGATGCCGAAGCGGCTGGTGCTGGTGAGCGCTTCCGGCCTGCCGCGGGACTGGACGCTGCGGGATGCCGGCCGGTTCGTGGCGCGGGCGCTGCCTCTGCGGAACTGGGGCTCGCCGACGTTCGTACCCACGATCGCCGCCGACGCCCTGCGAGCGGGCCCACGCGCGCTGCTGCTCGCCGCACGTCACCTGCTGAGCGACGATGTGACGGAATTGCTGCCGCGGATCCGCTGCCCGACGCTGCTCATCTGGGGCGAGCTGGACCCCCTCGTGCCGATCGAGCACGGCCGCGCGATGTTCGAGCGGATCGAGGGTGCGCGCTTCGTGGTGATGCGCGATGCCGCCCACAACCCGATGGCGGACCGGCCGGCGGATTTCAACCGCGTGCTGCTGGAGTTCCTGGACGCGTGAGTACGACGCTGCGTGAAGTCGACGTGCGCGGCAGGCCCGCGTCCTACCGTGAGTCGGGTTCGGGCACGGTCGCGATCGTGACGGCCGGCCTCGGTCTCACAAGCCGGTTCTATGAGGAGAGTTACGATGCGTTCGCCGCCGCGGGCATTCGCCTCGTGATCCCCGACCTGCCCGGCTGGGGCGAAACGCCCGGGCCGCACACGGGCCTGCACCCGGCCGACACGGCGGATTTCCTGATCGCGTTCGCGAGCGCGCTCGGCATCCGGCGCGCGGTGTGGATCGGTCACAGCCTGGGTGCGCAGGCCATCGTGCACGTCGCGCAGAGACGCCCGGACCTGGCCGCGGCCCTCGTCCTCGTCGGTCCGACGGGCGCGCCTGGCCGTTTCGCACTGCTGCGCCAGGCATGGGGCCTGGCCGTGGAAGCGCGCCGCACCTCCATGAGTGTGATCGGCGCGGTCGCGCGCGAGTACGTCCGGACCTCACCGGCCCGCTACATCGGCACCTGGCTGCGCCATGGCAGGGACCGTCTGATGGAGCGGCTGCCCGCGATCCAGTGCCCGACGCTGATCCTGACGGGCGACGCCGACCCGGTCGCGCGGCCTGAGTTCGTCGAGCTGCTGCGCCACCGCATCCCGCACGCGAGTGTCGAATGGGTGCGCGGCGGGACGCATGCGCTGCCGCGCGGCCGCGCCGACGACTTCAACCGGCGCGTCATCGCTTTCGTGCAACGCAACCCCATCCAGGGCGTCCCCGGAGTGTAAATGGAGCTTGGGGGATCCGCGTGAGCCTCCCGTTCACGGTTTCCGTGATCTCCATATCTCCCGAGTCCCCGGCTCGCCCTTCTCACACACGTTCTCATGCGTCGATGCAACGACCCTCGCGGTGGTCCGCCGGAGTCACACTCTAGCGCCGGCGCAGCTCGATGCGGCCGTTGGTCGTCTCGATCGACAACGTGCGTCCGCCCGAGCCGACCATGCCCGACAGGCGGCGGTTCATGAACCGGCCGCGCACTTCCAGCGGGAAGTCGGTCTCGATGCTGCCGGTGACGGTGCCCGCCTGCACCTCCGCATTGAGGTCCGTCGTGAACGCGACGACCACGCTGCCGTTCGTCGAGCGGAACGCGATCTCGTCGTTCCAGTCCGATCGCCCGAGTGTCGCATCGATGCTGCCGTTCACGGTCGCTGCCTGGGCAATGCCCGTGGTGCTGAGATCGATCCGTCCGTTGACGGTCCGGGCGATCGTGGTGCCCGTCATGCCTGTCGCCACCACACCACCGTTTACCGTGCGGCCGGTGAAGTTGACCCCGCGCGGGACCTGGACCTCCCACTCGACACTGACATCGTTGTTCTGCACGCTGTTGCGGCCGCCGCTGCCAATGGCACACTCGTTCGGCTCGCGATTGCGCTGGTGTGGGTAGACCGCGCAGATCGTGACGCCGCCAGAGTGCTCGAGGACGACCATCCGGACTTCCGACGTATCATCGCGGCGCGAACGCTTCGTGACGCGCACACGCGCTTCGCTCCCCTCGGCCGCCACCGCGCGGATCTGACCGTTGACGCCCTTCACTTCGAGCGTGCGGCCCGGAGCGACCAGGCCGTTCCATGACCATGTTTCCTGTGCCGCTGCCGGCGTCGCCATCATAACCAGCGCAACTGCCGCCACTGCCATGCGATTCATATTCATCATTTCCCTGAGGTGCGATTGGATTGGGTATCGGTCAGCGGCCGCCCGGCCGCACCAGGTTGACGGTTCCGTTATACGACTCCAGCGCGACTCGTGCGCTGCCGCTGCCGAGCGTAAAGCTGAAGTCGCCGCCGCTCGAGTCGGTCATGCGCAGCGGGAACTCGCTTTCGACCCTGCCGTTGCGTGTCGATATCGCGATACGCGCGTTCGTCCTTTCGGGCACGCCCATCGTGATGCGGCCGTTGTGCGTACCGAGAAAATAGCGACCGTCATCGCGTATCGTTCCAATGTACTCCACCACGCCGTTGACCGTGCTGGCTTCCACTGACGTCGCGTCCACACCGCGCATCACGATACTGCCGTTAACGGTCTCCGCCTCGATGCGGCCACGGCTGTTGTTCACGCGTATCGCCTGATTGACGGACTCCACCGAAATGTCACCCGTCACGTTTTCGATCAGGATGCTGCCGGATACGGACTCGACATCGACGTCGCCGGTCACGCCGCGAACGACGATCGAGCCGTCCACGTTCTCGAGCGTCACACTGCCTCGCACGCCATCGACCGTGATGCCGAGGTTCAGTCCATCGATCTCGACGCTGTAGCTGCGCGGCACCGTGATGGCGAAGGCGACGCTCTGTGGCGCGCCGCGATAATCCATGTCGATGCTCACATCCGAGCCGCGACGATCGATCTCGATCTCCGTCGAGCGGCCATGCCTGGCCTGCACACGCATCGCATTGCGGTCCCACGTGTCGATCGTGACCGAGCCGTTCATTGCGTCCAGCTGCAGCGCACCGCCCGCCCGCACGGCGAACGTCGTGTCCATCTGCTGCTGCTGCATGCCCAGGGCGAGAACGCCCGCCAGTATTGCGGTCAGCATGCTTCTACGCCCCCGTCGCCCGTCGCAGCACGTCGACCTTCCTGCGCATTGTGTTGTCCAGCTGCCGGTGCAGGTACGGATTGCCCGGATCCGCTTCCAGCGCGGTGCGCGCATCCTCGATCGCGCGATCAATCGACTCGAGTGACCGCTCGATCACCTCCACGGTCACCGGATCGAGCTGTGCACGGTTCTCCTGCAGGGCGCGCTCGAGGGTGGTGACGTCCTCGGCGTAGTCCGGTGGTGCGGCCTGCGCAGCCGCGACACGTGCCGCGACGGTCTGCACGGAGCCTGCGTCCCCGCCCGCGCTCTGTATGATCGTTCCCGCCGCGACCGCCTGTGAGTCGGAGCGGCCCATGAGCCATACCGCTGCGCCGCCGGACAGCGCCATCAGCAGTACGGCCGCTGCGGCCAGCTGCGGCACCGAGAGACTCAGCCTGCGGGTGAATCGATAGTTGCCGGTCCGTGCAGGCCGGATCCGCATCACGGGCGTCCGCGTCGAATTCTCCGTCGCCAGCGCCGCCGCGTCGGCAGCCGACAGCGGGACCGACTCCGCAATCGCTTTGCGGATACCCGGCCACAGATCGACGGCCGGCTCGTGTGCGGGCGCCGTTCGGGCGGCTTCGACTACTGCGCGCAGCTCGGCTGCCACACCACGGCACGCTTCGCACGCGGCCAGGTGCTCCTGCAACGCCGCTTCGTCCGCGGCGGAAAGGACGCCGTCAATGGAATCCGCTAGCAGATCAATCCATGGGTCGTGCATTGTGACCCTCCTCATCCGAGATACTTGCGCAGGCTCATCCGTGCGCGGTGCAGCTGCGACTTGGAAGTGCCGGCGGTCACGTTCAGCAGGCCCGCAATCTCCTCATGCGTGTAGCCTTCCACATCGTGAAGCACGAACACGTCGCGGGCCCCGGGCGGCAGCGTCCGGATCGCCGCATCGACATCGACCCGCAGGTCGGGCCGCTGCCCGCGAGCCGCCAGCGGTATCACGTCCACATCGCCACCGTCGAACCGGCTCCTGCGCGCTGCGAACGTCTGCCGTTTTGCCAGGATCAGGTTGACGGCCAGCCGGTGCAGCCAGGTGCCGAAGGCGGATTCGCCGCGGAAGAGCGCGAGCTTCTGCCACGCGCGGATGAAGACCTCCTGGGTCAGGTCATCCGCCTCTTCCGGCGAGAGCATTCTGCTGCACAGCGCGTGGACCCGTGCCGTGTGACGGCGGTACACCCGCTCGAAGGCAGCGGTGTCGCCATCGCGCGCCAGTCGGACGTCCGCCTGGTCCTGGTCCGCCACGCCTGCGATCGTTTGCTGTATCAGTGTCGCCGCTCCCAACGCCGTCCCCCCTGTCGATTTCTGTGACCTTAGACGGGCCGGCGGTCCGGATGGTTGGATCGGGTGTTCGAGGGATGCTGGAACGGTCGGTGGATCGGGGGCTCCCGTCAACAGGCATCTCATCCGGCGGCAGGTGCGTGATGCCGACGGCATGTCTCCGCGCGGCCCTGGCATCCCGGCGGACGGCTGGCATCCCGGCGGACCAGGCACCAGTTTCCCGGTTCGGCTCAT
>JAGTUV010000354.1 GCA_018224305.1 Gemmatimonadota bacterium | reverse complement strand
GTCCATTCCGCCGCCCACTTCATCGCGTACCTTGATCATCACGCCGAGTGTGCGACCCCATCGTGGCCAGGTGAATGGCCATGCAGCGCCTTTCACGGCCATAATGATCGGGTACATGAGCCACGGATCGATGAGCGTTGAATACATCACATCGAGCTCGGGGTCGGCGAAACTCCATGTCATTGGCGGGTCCGCCCCCATTCCAGGTACCTCACCACTGCCATAGACCATCACCGTCGTATCCATCGCTACACCGCGCCCGGCATCAATGCCGGCGGTGCGCAGCAACATCGGCGAGCCCAGGCCTCCGGCAGCGAGGATGACATGCGATGCGCTCACCTCGAACCGCTGCCCGGCCTCCTCGCCCTCGACACCTACGGCGGTGCCGTCCTGCACGATGACACGCGTGACCCGCGCCTGCGTCCGCAGTGTGGCACCTGCCGCGACGGCATCATCGACGAATTCGCCGGCAGTCCACTTGGCGCCGCAGCGGCAGCCGAGCAGGCAGCGGGCACCGCAATCGAACGGCCGAGCGCGCGCGGGCAGCATGAACTTGTCCTGCGGCTGCCAGTCCATTCCGAGAGTCGCTGCCGCCTCCGCCACACGCGTCGAGGCCGCGCCGCGCAGGTCCGCTGCGAGCGGTGCGACCCGGAGCTCATCGTGCAATTCTGCCGCATCTCCGCGAACGTCGACCCCGTATCGTTCGTGCAGCCACGGCGGCGGTGGTGCGGAGCAACCGGCATACATCGATGTCGCTCCGCCGACCATGAGCGGTCGCACGATCTGGACGCCTTCCTTCGTGAAGAGCAGTGCATGCCTGTCAGCGTAGAGAAGTGCGCCGGCATACGTTCCGTAGAGACGGTGGCCGCGCCAGTCCCGCCCGCGCTCCAGAATCAGCACGCGGCGCCCGGCACGACTCAACTCCCGGGCAACGCCCGCACCGCCGGGCCCAGAGCCCACGACAACTGCATCGTAGTGCCGGTCTGAACGATCGGCGTACGCTGCAGCGGCGGGCAGTGTCGCCAGTGCGCTGCTCACCCGGCGTCGTCCTGCGGATCCCGCGGAGCGGGCGCGCCGCGCCGGTGTGACAGCAGCCACTCATAGAACCCGGGATTCGCGTACGTGCGCGTCCACGCATCGTGGCCGGCGTCCTCGTAGCGCGTGTAGCGTATGCGTCCATCGCACGCGCGCAGCCGTGTGACGAAGTCCTCGGTGTGCCACGGCGGCACCACCTGATCGAGCGCGCCGTGGAATGCCCATATCGGCAGATGCCTCAGTGTGCACGCGCCCGGCATGGTACCGCCGCCACTGATCGGCGCGATCGCCGCGAAGCGGTGCGGGAACTCCATCGCCAGCTCCCACGTCCCGTAGCCGCCCATGCTGAGACCCGTCACGTACACGCGGTCCTCATCGACGCTGTGGGAGCGCGCGATCTCCTCCAACACCGCATCGAGGAAGCGGACCGACCAGATCCGATCTTCAGGAACCTGCGGCGATACGACGATGAACGGCAGATCCATCGTCGCCTCGCGAATCAGCTTCGGAGGACCGTGGAACGCGACGTTGCCGACGTCGTTTCCGCGCTCACCCGCGCCGTGCAGGAACAGCAGCAGCGGCCACTTGCGCGAAGGGTCGTAGTCGGCCGGCAGGTAGATCAGATACTCGCCGGCAAACCGTCGCTCGACTCGCACGTCGATCGTCCGTGCAACCTGCCGTCCCGGCTCGCCCGTCTCTGTCGCTGTTCGATTATGCACGCTCACCGAGACGCAACCTCCGGACGCAAGCAGCAGCGTGAACGATGCACACACCAGTGCGCGTGACAGGTCGTATGGGGTCATCAGCTATTCGCCTCCCGGCAGTCGGGTGCGTTCATACTCTCGCGCGCGAGGTGGCCGGTCAAGTCGCGGCGCCGAATCCGCAGTGAACCGCCCGAGCAGCGGAAACAGCAGCGCGGCCAGGCCGACGGGCACGTAGAACGTGAACATGCGCCATGCCGCAGTAGCGATGCCAATGAATCCCGACGGCAGCAGGGTCGCGTAGACGGCTGTGAACGCGACTTCAGCGGCACCCGTCGCGCCGGGCGTCGGTACGAACGACATCATCGTGAAGACCACCCATTGCAACAGCCAGAACAGCACCGGATCGAACGGCACACCCAGGAACAGTGCCAGCGCCGTGATCACGGAGTAGCGCGCGATCCAGTGCAGAGCCGTCAATGTCAGGGTCACCGCAAACCATGACTTGCCTCCGACCGCGATGAACCGTGCAGAGGACCGTGCGTCGCGGAGTGTGCGCCGCAAGCGACGCCGCGTGCGTCCCCACAGCCGGAGCCCGGAACGGCGCGCACGTGCGCCGACATGACCGCGGAGTGCAGCACGGCCGAGCAGCCACGAAACAATCATTACGACCAGTGCGAGCCCGACCACCGTCAGCACATTCTCGCTGAGCAGCCGGGTGCTGCTCGCCACGACGGGCAGGCGCCAGGCCGTTGTCCATACGATTGCGGCCGGTATCGCAATCATGAAGAACACCGCGTCCTCGAGTTTCGGCAGCAGCGCGAGCGTCGCGGCGTGACCGGGCGCGACGCCGTGTCGCACGAGCATTCCCCATCGGAACGCCTCGCCGCCAATCGCCGTCGGCGATACGGCCGAACCGAGGTCGATGACGAGCGTCATCCGGAGCACCTCGACGAGCGGCACGCGGTAGTCGAGGAAACGCGACCAGATGAGCAGTCGCAGCGAGCCGGTGATCCAGGGCGTGAGCGCGAGGGCGAGCGCGGCGAGCAGGTATGCCCGGGGCAGCGCATGGAGCGACCCGAGCAGGCTACGGTCCGTTGCGAACCACGTGTAGGCTATGTTGCCGAGCACGCCCACGGGCAGCACGAGCAGCGCGATTCGGAACGCGTGCTGTGCGGCACCGGTGCGCGGCTTCAGCGTGAGCGATAGATCTGCAGCAGGGTCTCGAACGTGCGCCTCCATGAGAACTCCGCCTCGACGCGCCTCCGGGCACGCGCCCCCATCAGGCGCCAGTCGCCGCGCGGAGTATCGGCTATGCGTTGCGCCATCTTCGCAGCCGAGCCCGGCTCGACGAGAAAGCCCGTGTCGCCGTCGATCACCCGGTCCACCATCGCGCCCGCACGCACTCCAACCACGGGCAGACCGCAGGCCTGGGCTTCCACCACGGAGAGGCCGAACGTTTCGTGCGCCATTGCGGATGCGTAGATGTCTGCCGACGCCAGCAACGCCGCCATCTCCGCGCGGTTCTGCACGAATGGTAGCACCCGGACGCGGTGATCGCCCGCTGCACGCTGCTCCATCATGCTGCGCATGGGGCCATCTCCGGCAATGACGAGCCGCGCGTTCAAGTCAGCCGGCAGGAGGTCGAAGGCATCGAACACGATATCCGGCCGCTTCTCCGCATCGAGCCGCCCGGCGTACGCAATGACGAGATCATCGGCGCCGGCACCCATGCCTGTACGCACATCGAGAGATCGGCGCTCCGGCGTGAAGGTAGCGAGGTCGACGCCGAGCGGAACGCACAGCGCCTGCGAAACGCCCATCTCGAGCAGGCGGTCGCGCATGACGGGCGAGATGGCGATGACCACATCGCATCGCGAATACAGCGCGCGCACGTAGCGCTCCGTTATGCGCCGCGCCGCGCGTGCGATGTGACGGCCCATCCGCGTGCGCAGCGGCGCTTCGACATATGCTACGGGCAGATCGGTCATGTACACCCCGCTCACGACCGCGGGATGGCGGCGCCGATGCCAGAGCGCCGTCCACGGCAGATTGTATGCGCAGTGCACTTCGATCACGTCCGGCATTTCGTCACGCAGGATCCGCAGCACGCGACGTGAGCGATACAGCAGCCGGTACGCGCCCGCACCGGGAAGCAGCGGAGAAGCGACGGTGTAGGTAGTGAGCGGCCCGTCGCGTGTCACCGTGTCGTCCGGGCCGGGCACGATGAGGACGTGCTGCACGTCGTGGTCACGGCACCAGTCACGCTGAGCGTGGAGCATGGTACGTACTCCGCCGCCCGTCGGCGCGTACGACTGTGTGAGAGCGCAGAGCTTCACGCCAGGCGTCTGGCGGGCTCGGGCCTGCTGCCCGCGATTCTCTTGTATTCGCTCAGCAGGACTGCATTGATCGCCGGCCAGGTCCGTTCCAGAGCGCGCTGTCGTGCAGCGCGGGACATCGCCGCCCGCAGATCGGGGTCGCGCAGCAGGCGCTCGACCTTGTCGGCGAGGTCCGCCGGATCATTGGCGCGGGCGACCAGGCCGCTGCGACCCGGCTCGATCACGCCCTGCGGACCGCCGCGGTCCGACACGACCGCGGGCACACCCGATGCCATCGCCTCCTGTACGACATTCGCGAACGTTTCAGTGGTCGAAGGGAAGACGAAGACGTCGGCGGAAGCATACCAGCGGGACAGGTCAGCGCCGGACTGGTGACCGGCGAAGTGGGCGTGCGGCAGGTCGGTCTCGAGTTGACTGCGCATGGGGCCGTCCCCGACGACCGCGAGCCGGTACGACACGTTGCGCGAGCGCAGTTCGCGATCCATACCGGCGAAGTCAGCCATATCCTTTTCCTTCACCAGCCGGCTGACAAGCAGCAGGAGCGGTTTTCGATCGTCCGCGCCGAGCCGTGCGCGCAGCGCGTCGTCCCGCCAGTCCGGCGCGAACCGGCGCGCGTCCACACCCCGCGACCAGAGACGCACGTTGTCAAAACCGTGCGCGTTCAACTCGTCGATGATGCCCTGTGACGGCGCGAACGTGGCGGTGCAGCGCCCATAGAACCAGCGCAGGAGGCGCCAGCCGAAATGCTCCAGCCGACGCACGCCGTAGTACGGGAAGTACGCGACGAAGTGGGTGTGGAACGTCGCGACCACAGGGATGCCTCGCGCACGCGCATACGCCTGCGCCCAGATCGCCATCGGTGTCGGGCTCACTACATGCACGATGTCCGGCTGATACTCGTCCAGGTCCGTCGCGATACGACGCCCGCCAGGCAGACTCACGCGGTAGTCGCGGTAGAGCGGGAATGCGAACGAGCGGACCTTGCGGGTGCGGTGATGCCACGGGATATCGGCGGGGGGAACGAACGGCGAGTACACTCGAAAGTCGATGCCTTCCTGTTCGAGGGCAGTGAACAGGTGCCCGAGCGTGTGCGACACCCCATCGACGAGTGGTAGCAGACTCTCGGTGAAGAATGCAATTCTCATTCAGCCGATCCTCACTGTCCGCGGGTATCCATGTGTCCGCCGCGCCTGCGATGCGATCGCTTCAAGCCACTGCCTCGACCGTTGATGTAACACGTCCCGGGCTGCAAGGTTCATCAGGGACCCGATGGTGCGCAAGCCGCGGGCCGCCTTCCGCTGTAAATGCCGTCGGGGCGCCAGGGAGACGGTTGCGCCGACGGCAGTAGATTGTTACAGCCTTGTTGCGTGTGGGGTGAGCGGGGAGGTGGGAGCGCTTTCGGGCTGGCCGACAGCGGACCTGGAACCCACTATGCAGATCGGCCGGTGCGAGCATGAATCGCCCCGATTTTCCACGGGTGCTACGGTCGGGCCCGTACGGGGCGGGTACACTTGAATAACGGCATCGGCCATTATGCAGAATGGGTTCCAGGTCCGCCTTCGGGGCGTCAGCAAGGCATACGACGACGGATCCACCCGACACGACGTCCTGAACGCGGTCGACCTCGATGTCGCTTCCGGTGAGATGGTGGCGCTCCTGGGGCCTAGCGGATCCGGCAAGTCCACACTTCTCAACATCATAGCCGGCCTCGACGCGCCGGATGGCGGCACCGTCGAGGTGAGCGGCCGGGACCTGGCCGGCATGAGCGAGCGGGCGCGCACGCTGCTGCGCCGTCGTGATATCGGCTTCGTCTTCCAGTTCTTCAACCTCATCCCGACGCTGACCGTCCTCGAGAACATCCGGTTGCCGCTCGAACTGACCGGACGTCGCGACCCGGGGCCGGCACGCGAACTCCTCGAGCGCGTCGGCCTCGCCGGCCGGGAGCGCGCGTTCCCCGAAGAGCTGAGCGGCGGTGAGCAGCAGCGGATCGCCATCGCGCGCGCACTCGCGCACGAGCCGCGACTCCTCCTCGCCGATGAGCCAACAGGCAATCTGGACAGTGCGACGGGCGCGCGGGTCCTCGACCTGTTGACCCGGCTCGTTCGAGAGCGCGGCGCGGCGATGGTCATTGCCACGCACAGCAGTGACGTCGTCGACAGGGCGGATCGCGTGCTCACGCTGCACGACGGTGCGATAGCGGGCGGCACGTGATCCCCATCCTGCTGCGCGCCGGTGCACGCTACCATCTGCGTCACCGATGGCAGCTCGTGCTGGCATTGCTCGGCGTCGCACTGGGCGTAGCCGTCGTGGTCGCAGTCGATGTCGCAACAACGAGTGCGCGACGGGCGTTCGTCATGTCCACCGAAGCGGTGTCCGGCCGGTCGTCGCACGAGATCCTTGGCGGACCCGACGGCATCGCGGACAGCGTTTACGTCCGCTTGCGCCGCACGTTCCCCGCGAGCATTGCGCTGGCGCCGATCATCGACCGGTATGTATCGCTGCCGTCACACGACGGCAGGGTACTGCGGCTGCTTGGCGTCGATCCATTTGCCGAAGCACCGTTCCGGGATTTTCTCGGCACTCGCGACAGCAGGCTCGACGTTGAACGACCTGCCGTGGAGGCCCCGCTCGACATCGGAGTCCTTATCACGACGCGGTCACTCGTCTTCGCCCGCGCAACGGCGGCGGACATGAATCTGAGCGTGGGTGACTCGGTTCAGGTGGCGTTCGCCGCATCCACCCACATCGCCGTCGTGGGCGCCATCTTCGAGCCGCGCGATGATGCCTCGCGGCTTGCGGTGGCCGATATCGTGTTCGCCGACATCGCGACCGCCCAGGAACTGACCATGAGGCCCGCTGCTGCGGGTGAAGCGGGAGGAGGAACGATTGACCGGATCGAAGTGCGAGCGCTCACGGACCACGCTGACTCTGCGATCGCCGCGTTCCGTACTGCCCTGCCGGTAGGGCTGCGACTGATCGAGTCGGAAGCACGCGCAGGCGCGACGGCCCGGCTCACGCGTGCGTTCGATACCAACCTGACCGCCCTGGCACTCGTCGCTCTCGTCTTCGGCATGTTTCTCATCTACAACAGCGTTTCCTTTTCGGTCGTCCAGCGCCGGCCGCTGTTCGGACTGCTGCGCGCGCAAGGTGTCACCAGGCGGGAGATATTCGCCCAGATCATTGTTGAGGCCGGCGCGCTCGGCGTCATTGCAACTATCATCGGCATCGCGGTCGGCAGCGCTCTCGGTTCCGTACTCGTGCACCTGGTCTCCCGTACCATCAACGACCTGTACTTCGCCGTCACTGTGGGAGCCGTACGACTCGAAACGATCACGTTCGCGAAGGCGGCAGTCCTCGGCGTAGGAGCGACAGTCGCAGCCGCGATGCCACCCGCATTCGAGGCACTGCGCGCGCCGCCGCGGGCTGCGCTCGCTCGCGCCGTGCTCGAACGACGCACGTCACGCAGTGCGCCCCGGCTGGCGGCCGGCGGCATCGCAGCGGCGCTGGCCGCGGCACTTCTGCTCAGCATTCCATCCCGCAGCATCACGCTCGCCTTCGCCGGCCTCTTCGTGCTCATCCTCGCAGGAGCGCTCGTCACACCTGCCACGACGATCCTGCTCATGCGCCTGCTCCGACCCTTCGCCGCAAGGTTCGGCGCCGTCGGCCGCATGGCTACGGGTGGCGTAACGGCATCGCTCAGCCGGACTGCACCGGCCATTGCGGCACTCGCCGTCGCACTCGCCGTCGGTATCGCGGTGACTCTGATGATCGTCAGCTTTCGCAGCGGAGTCGTGAGGTGGCTCGATCAGTCGCTACAGGCGGACATCTATGTGGCGGCCCCCGGAGTCGGCGCGGATCGCACGGGTGTCACACTCGATTCACGCCTGGCGCCGACGTTGAGAGGGGTGCCCGGTATCGCGGGCGTGTCGACCTACCGGGAGGTATCCCTCCTGCTCGACCAGGCGGACCCGGTCCGCAACCCCGAGCCGAACCTGGTCCGTGGCGCTCAACCGGACCTGGTCCGGATGCTGGCGTTCGATCCATTCGAGCGACACCGCGCCGCGTTCGAAGTGCTCGACGTGCCCGCCGGCGGCGCGTGGCGCGCCTTCGACAACGGCGCAGTCCTGATCTCGGAGCCGCTCGCGTATCGTCGCGCCATCGGAGCGGGTGACGTCATCAGCCTTCCGACTGATCGTGGCAGTGCTCTCTTCACCGTCGCCGGTGTCTACCGGGACTACGCGAGCGAGCACGGGGTAATCTTCATGCCGCGCGCAACCTACGAGGCGTGGTGGCGCGACCGTGCGATCACGTCGCTCGCCGTCTTCGTGCGTGATGACGTCAGTACCGACGAGGTGATCGCCGGCATCCGCGAACTGCCGGCTGCACGCGGAGTCATCATCCGGCCCAACCGCGGTCTGCGCGAAGCAACGCTCCAGGTATTCGATCGCACATTCCTCATCACGGGTGTGTTGCGGCTGCTTGCCCTGATCGTCGCCTTCGTCGGTGTGACGGGGGCGTTAATGGCACTCCAGCTGGAGCGCGCCCGTGATGTGGGCGTGCTGCGGACGCTCGGTCTCACTCCGCTCCAGGTGTGGTCGCTCATCACGTCGCAGACGGCGCTCATGGGTCTCTCCGCGGTCATTCTGGCCGTGCCGCTCGGCATCGCGATGTCGTGGGCAATGGTGCACGTCATCAACCGCCGATCGTTCGGCTGGAGCTTTGATCTCATTCTCGTTGGCGCACCCTTTGTACAGGCGCTGGCCGTCGGAATCGCCGCCGCCGTCCTCGCCGGTCTCTACCCCGCCCTGCGCATGGCGCGGGTGCGGCCGGCGCAAGTGATGAGAGGCGAATGATCAATCATCAACACACCGCTCCGACCGCTGCGCAGATGATCCCGGGGGCGGCGCTGCGCAAGACTGCCATGCCGATGCGGCCAGGAGCGGCGCTGCGCAAGGCTGCCATGCCGATGCGGCCGGGGTCGCCGATGGTGCGTGCGCCGATGGTGCGTGCGCCGATGGTGCGTGCGCCGATGGTGCGTGCGCCGATGGCGCGCGTGTTGCTGGCGGCTGCGGTGCTCGCGGCATGTGGCGATCCCGCCGTTGATCGCGCTCCTGCTGCAGGGCTCAGCATCGGAGAACTTCTCGGCGGAGCGGATACGCTGCACGCTCGTGCGATCGAGCCGCGGGAGTTCACGTTCCCTCGTGATCACGGTCCGCACCCCGAGTTCCGAACGGAGTGGTGGTACTTCACCGGCAACCTCACGGCCGATGACGGCACGATGCTCGGCTATCAGCTCACGTTCTTCCGTAGTGCGCTGACCGACTCCGCATCGTTCGTCAGTGCAGGCGGCGGCGACGGGTCGGCGTGGCGGGCGCGGCACGCATACATGGCTCACTTCGCCGTAACGGACGGCAGTAGAGGGCAGTTCCATGCCGCTGAACTCTTCTCCCGCGATGCGGCAGGCCTCGCCGGTGCGCTGTCCAACGGCAGCGGATCAGGCGTGGTGTCGGCTGTCGTTCGGCAGCCCCGGCTCCGGAATGGAATCAGCGACGCCTCCGCGGGGGACGTGTCGGGTTTACATGTATGGCTTCACAACTGGAGTGCGATATCACTCTCATACGAAACCCTGCCGCTGCGACTACGCGCGGTCGACGGCAATATCGCCATCGACCTCGTCCTCGAGGCTGGCAAGCCCGTTGTGCTTCAGGGCGACCGCGGGCTGAGCCGGAAGGGTGCGGAGCCCGGCAACGCGTCGTATTACTACTCGCTGACGCGCATGCCGACCTTTGGCAGTGTTCGTACACGCGCGGGCACATGGACGGTCACCGGTGCGAGCTGGCTCGATCGTGAATGGAGCACCAGTGTGCTGTCACCGGGTGTCACCGGCTGGGACTGGCTGTCGCTCCAGCTGAGCGACTTCACGGAGCTGATGATGTACCGGCTGCGCCGTGACGACCGCACGGTCGATCCGTTCAGTGCGGCGACGTTCGTCGCAGCGGACGGAAGCACCCTCGGATTTACGGCTGACGAGTTTGTAATGACGCCCGTGACGGAATGGCGCTCGGGCGATGGCGTATCGTATCCCATCGGGTGGCGCATCGAGGTGCCCTCGCTGGACCTCGCACTCGACATCATGACGCCCGTACCGAACCAGGAACTCGACCTGGCCGTGCGCTACTGGGAGGGAATGGTTCGCGCAACCGGCACCCGCGACGGGCGCCCCGTCTCCGGACGCGGTTACCTCGAGATGACGGGCTACGCCGCTACGCCCGGGCAGGCGCGCTGATGGCGACGACTGCGCGCCTGCCGATCGACGACGCCCTGCCGGCACTTATTGAGGCACTCGGAGCGAGTTCGCGCGTTGTCCTGCACGCGCCGCCCGGCGCCGGCAAGACCACGCGTGCGCCGCTCGCGCTGCTGGCGTCGATGCCCGGCCGCATCATCATGCTGGAGCCGCGTCGGCTCGCGGCGCGCACCGCTGCTGCATGGATGTCGCGCACGATTGGCGAGGCGGTGGGCGAGACGGTCGGCTACAGGGTGCGGCTGGACACGCGCGTCGGGCCGCGCACACGCATCGAGATCGTTACCGAGGGCGTCCTCACACGCATGCTGCAGGACGATCCGTCGCTCGACGGCGTCGATCTCGTCATCTTCGACGAGTTCCACGAGCGCAGCATCCACGCGGACACAGCGCTCGCACTCGCGCTTCAGACTCAATCCCTGCTGCGCCCGGACCTGCGCCTGCTCGTGATGTCCGCGACGCTCGATCTCGATGCAGTGACCGCACTGCTCGACGCCGAGGATCCCGTGCTCGGTGAACGCGCCGGCTTCGCTGAGAGTCGCACCGCAACGCCCGTGATCCGAAGTGAAGGACGCGCATTCCCCGTGGAGACGGTGTACCTCGATCGTCGCGTGGACGGCCACATCGAATCGGCAGTAGCGGCCGCTGCCGTCCGCGCGCATGACGCACACGCCGGCGACATCCTCGTGTTCCTGCCGGGCATCGCGGAGATCCGTCGCACGACGGAGCATCTGTCGCAGGCCGGGCTGCCACAGTCCACGAGTGTGATACCGCTGTACGGCGATCTGTCGCAGGATGATCAGGATCGTGCAATCGCGCCGAGCCCCGCCGGACGACGCAAGATCGTGCTCGCGACAGCGATCGCGGAGACGAGTCTCACGATCGAGGGTGTTCGCATCGTCGTGGACAGCGGCCTCATGCGAGTGCCGCGTTTCTCACCGCGCACGGGCATGACGCGGCTGGCGACCGTGCCGGTCTCACGTGCCGCGGCCGATCAGCGGCGCGGCCGCGCCGGCCGCCTCGGACCCGGTTTCTGCATTCGCATGTGGACGGAGGGCGATCATACGGCTCTGCTCGCGCATCGTCCGCCGGAGATTCTGGAAGCTGATCTCGCGCCGCTCGCGCTCGATCTGGCGGCCTGGGGCATTGCACAACCGGATGAACTGCGCTGGATCGACGTGCCTCCCGCAGCCGCGTACGCTCAGGCGCGTGAACTGCTCCGAGAGCTGGATGCGATAGATGAGGGCGGTGCACTCACCGATCACGGCCGTGCGATGTCGAAGCTGTCCGCGCACCCGCGCATCGCTCACATGCTCCTTCGTTCACAGGCCCTGGACTGTGCCGCAACCGCCTGCGATCTGGCAGCGCTACTGAGCGAGCGCGACATCCTGCGTGCCGACCATGGTGCGCCTGACCCGGATATCCGGCTCCGGCTGCCGCTTCTGCACAGTGGCTCGCGGCCTCCCACCGGTCATCGCATCGACCATGCTGCACTCCACCGCACACGCGCCGAAGCGCGCCACTGGAAGCAGCGGCTGCGCGTGGACCGTGCCGCCCGTGCGGACGAAGGCTGCGTTCCGATCCTGCTGGCATTCGCCTACCCCGATCGCATTGCACTGCACCGCGGTGCACGCGGTCGATTCGTCCTGCGTGGCGGCGGCGAGGCTCTGGTCGATGCGGGACACGTCATGGCCGGTGAGGAGTTCATTGTCGCTGCGGAGGTCGGCGGTCTCGGCCGCGGCGCACGCGTATTCCTGGCCGTGCCGATCGATCGTGTGGCTGTGGAATCGCACTTCGCGGCGCAGATCGATACGTCGACCCTCGTCGAGTACGACGTCGCAACCAGTTCTGTCCGCGGTCAACGTGTGCGGCGACTCGGAGCGATAGTCCTCGACGAGCGAGCGACGCATGACGTGGAGGAAGCCGTCCTGATCGGAGCGATGCTGGACGCGGTACGCCGACACGGACCGGATATTCTGCCCTGGACGGATCATGCGCGCGCGCTGCGCGAGCGCCTCGCGTTCCTGCACGCCAGTGACCCCGGATCGTGGCCGGACGTGTCCGATGCGGTGCTGGTCGCTACGGTTGATTCGTGGCTCGTTCCCTGGCTCGACGTCACACGACGGGACGCGCTCCGCCGGGTCGACATGACGGAAGCGCTACTCGGTCTCGCGGGATGGGAACGCCGAACTGATGTCGATCGCCTCGCGCCGACGCACCTGGAGGTGCCGAGCGGCTCGCGCATCGCCATCGACTATTCCGATGCCGAATCGCCCGTTCTCGCCGTTCGCCTCCAGGAGATGTTCGGTGCAGCGGACACCCCGCGTATTGCCGGCGGCCGTGTGCCGCTGACCCTGCACCTCCTGTCACCAGCCCGGCGGCCGGTACAGGTGACGCGCGATCTCGGCAGCTTCTGGAGCAACACATACTTCGAAGTCCGCAAGGATCTGCGCGGCCGCTATCCGAAGCATTACTGGCCGGATGACCCGCTCGAGGCGGAGGCCACCCGGCGGACCCGCCCCCGGGGCACGTGAGGCACCGGCATACCGGCCCGAATCGACCGCTGCGACGGACCGACGCACCGCCACGTCGCGGCCGGCGCCACTCCCTCCCGCTGCCAGACCTTCTGTGCCCCTGTCCCCGCTGAGGGACACGCATTACACTTTCAGCACCCGGATCAACAGAGCGGAGAACGCATGTTCGATGATCAGAAGCCGATCTCGCGAATGGCCCTGAAGATTGGTATCGCCGGTTTCGTCGGTTTCGGCGCGGTCGCGACGGGGTTGTTCGCCACCCGTAAGGGGCGTCATCTCGTGCGCGAGGCGTGGGAAGGCCGCCAGCGCACACGTATCGAGGACCGCGTGCTCGACGCGATATGGAGCGACGACACACTCGCACGTCGGCGTATCGACGTCTCCGAAGGCGAGCCCGGTCAGGTGAAGCTGGGCGGAATCGTGCGCACCAATGACGAGCGTGACCTTGCCGTCGATATCGCGGCCAGCACGAAAGGTGTGACGATGGTCCTCGACGCACTCGTGGTCGTACCGCGCGAGACGAAGGCCCGCCGCCTCTGATGCCGACGCTGGGTGACCTCGCCGATACGCTGAAAGGCATCGACGGACGAGGTTACAGGAAGTACAAGCAGATCGCCGGTGACTACGACGCCGGCGCGTTCACTCTGATCATCGATCACGTGCAGGGCGACCCGTTCGCGGAGCCCAGTCGTTTGCGCGCGATCGTGCCCGCCGCATCCGCCGGCTTCCCCGTGTGGTCGCTTTCGAACGACGCTCGTCTCACCGCAACCGCCGACTTCCTGAATCGCATCCTCGACGCGGAACTGCGTGCTGCGAGCTCGCGGCGCGGGTCCGGGAAGAGCGGCGAACTCAGTGTGCTGCGGCCCCGACAGGAAGTGCTCGAGCGGACCAGTATCCGCGTGTCGGCGGAGGGGGACATCGAGGCGCGGTTCCGGGCGGGACTGCCTGCGAACGGCCGCTCCATCCTCGGTCGTGAGGCCGCCGGGATGCTCGCGGACGATGTCGTCGCTGCCGTTCATGCCGCGCTGTTTTTCTCCGCGCTCGATGCCGATTCACTTCGACGTCACGTCGAAGCAGTGGAGGACGCCCGCGCCCTGCGCTCGCAACTCGGGCATAACGGCCTGGTTGCGTTCGTCGCCGACGGTGCACGGCTGCCGCGCCGCACCGGCATCGATGACCGGCCGCTCGAGGGCGCTGTCATTCCGTTCACCGCACCCGACTCACTGCGCGTAACGCTGACCGCACCCAACGCCGGCGCTGTCAGCGGACTCGGAATCCGGCGCGGCGTCACGCTCATCGTCGGCGGCGGATTCCATGGCAAGTCCACACTGCTGCGTGCCATCGAGCGCGGCGTTTATGACCACCTGCCCGGCGACGGTCGCGAACGCAGCGTCACGGATGCCGCAGCCGTCAAGGTGCGCGCGGAGGACGGACGGGCCGTCGCCGGTACGGACATCGCCAACTTCATCGGACGCATCCCGGGCGGCGGCGACACGCGCGACTTCGTGACGACCAACGCCAGCGGCTCCACATCACAGGCCGCCGCGATCGTCGAGGCTATCGAGGTCGGCGCCCGTGTGCTGCTGCTGGATGAAGACACGTCCGCCACGAATTTCATGATCCGCGACGCTCGCATGCAGTCGCTCATCGCCGATGTGCACGAGCCGATCACACCGTTCATCGACCGCGCGCGGCATCTCGCGGATGTGCTGGACATCTCCACCATCATCGTAGTCGGCGGTTCGGGCGATTATTTCGACATCGCCGATACCGTCATCGCCATGCGGGATTACACGCCTGTCGAAGTCACGGAGGACGCCCGCCGCATTGCACAGGAGCAGCCGACACGACGACACGCGGAGGGCGGCGCCTGGAGTGACATCCGCACACGGTCGCCCGACGCCGGATCGATCGACCCGCGCCGCGGCCGTCGCACCATCGACGTGAAGGCCCGCACTGAAGAACGTGTCATGTTCGGCGAGCAGGAAGTCGAACTCAGTGCCGTCGAGCAACTCGTCGAGCCCGCCCAGGCCCGCGCCATCGCCCTCGCCATCGCACACGCCCGTACCCTCTGGCACCCCCACCCCCCTTCCCTCCCTGACGCACTCGGTGACATCATGGCGATCGTCGAGCGCGACGGCCTCGACGCCTTCCAGCAGCACCTCACCGGCGACCTCGCCCGCTTCCGCATCTTCGAACTCACCGCCTTCCTCAATCGCATCCGCGGTTTCAGGACATTCTGACGCCTGGGCATTGCCATTTGTGCTCAAACGCGGCGCAGCGTTACGACGTTTGCGCAGTTGACCGCGTCAGGCGCGGGGAACCGCCCAACCGTAGTGCCCCCACACGACGTTTGCGCAGTTGACCGCGTCGGGCGCGGGAAATCGCCCAACCGTAGCGCCCCCACACGGCGGTTGCGCAGTTGACCGCGTCAGGCGCGGGGAATCGCCCAACCGTAGCGCCCCCACACGACGTTTGCGCAGTTGACCGCGTCGGGCGCGGGAAATCGCCCAACCGTAGCG
>JAGTUV010000353.1 GCA_018224305.1 Gemmatimonadota bacterium | reverse complement strand
CGCTCGGTGCTATCCGCGCTCGCGCCGCGCTCCGTGCGCGCAACGATCTCTTCCTCCGTCAGATCGCCGAGCTGGCGCAGCATGTCATGCACGTCATCCGCGTGACGCGCGCGACGTCCGTCCACTCGCCGCTGGAGTGCCGCTTCGACCTGCGCGATGATGTCCGCATCGAGCAGATCACGCAGGTCCGCCTCGCCCAGCAGCTCGCGCAGCAGCTTAACATCGACGGACAACGCCTGGGCGCGACGTTCCGCGGCCGGTGAGTCGCCCTCGTACAGGTAGGCTGCTACGTATGCGAACACGAGCGAGCGAGCAAACGGTGACGCAGATGCGGTCTCGACATCATGGATCCGGATCTCGCCCGCTTCCACGGCACGGAGCACGTCGCGCAAAGCGGGAACGTCGAAGACGTCCTGCATGCATGAGCGGAACGTCTCGACCACCATCGGGAATGATGGGTATTCGAGCGCGATCTCCATCAGCTTCTGCGCGCGCAGCCGCTGTGCGAACAGAGGCGTGCGCTGGCCGGGACGACGACGCGGCAGAAGCAGGGCACGCGCAGAGTTCTCGCGGAACTCGGCGGCGAAGATGGGCGAGCGGGGTAACTCGAGCAGCAGCCGCTCCTCCACTTCGTCAGGATCGGGAATGAGCAGCGATGCATCCGGCGGCTCATCGCCGTCGGCGATCGTGAGCACGATCCCGTCATCGCTCCACACCGCCTGCACGTCGTATCCCACGCGATCGGAGACGATTGCGCGCAGCGCGAGAGCCCACGGTGCGTGCACGCGTGCGCCGAACGGAGTCAGAATGCAGACTCGCCAGTCACCGAGCTCATCGCGGAAGCGCTCGACGGTGATGTCGCGATCGGTCGGCAGCGTGCCCGCCACTGCGCGCTGCTCGTCGAGGTAGTCGAGCAGATTGCGCGCAGCACGCGCGTCGAGGCCGTATTGATCACGGAGCAGGATGTCTGCATCAGCGCGCGGCAGCGCGGCCAGCGTGCGCGTCATCGTGCCCAGTGCCTGACCCAACTCGAGCGGACGGCCCGGACCCTCGCCTTTCCAGAACGGCAGCCGTCCCGGCTCGCCCGGGGCCGGCTCGACGATCACGCGGTTGCGGTTGATGCGCTGGATGCGCCACGTGGATGCGCCGAGCGTAAATGTCTGACCGGCCGTCACCTCGTGCACCATCTCCTCATCGAGTTCGCCTATGCGCGGGCCGTCATCACCGAGGTACACGCCGTAGAGACCGCGGTCCGGGATCGTGCCCGCGTTCACTGCCGCGAGCATACGCGCACTGCGGCGGCCCTGGAGCACGTCGTGCTCGCGATCCCATGTAAGGCGCGGTCGCAGATCGGCGAAGTCGTGCGACGGATACAGGCCGGCGAGCATGTCGAGCACGCCACGGTATGCATCATCCGGCAGCGCATGGAAACTTGCGGATCGCCGGATGACCTGCGCGAGGTCCGGTACGTGCCAGTCCTGCACGGCCGTCATCGCGACGATGTGCTGCGCCAGGACATCGAGTGGGTTGCGCGGCACGCGGAGCGCCTCGATCGCGCCGTCGCGCATGCGACGCGCGACAATGGTCGCCTCGAGAAGATCACCGCGATGCTTGGGGAAGATGCGGCCGACGCTGGTCTCGCCCACACCGTGACCCGCGCGGCCGATCCGCTGGAGGCCGCGGGATACGGCGCCGGGTGACTCGACGAGGATGACGAGATCCACCGCGCCCATGTCGATGCCGAGCTCGAGCGAGCTGGTGGCGACGATGGCAGGCAGTGCACCGGCCTTGAGGGCCTCCTCGATCTCGCGCCGCTGCGACTGCGCGACGCTGCCGTGATGTGCGCGCACCAACTCCTCGCCGGCCGTCTCGTTCAACCGTTGTGCCAGGCGTTCGCACAGGCCACGACTGTTCACGAACACGATCGTCGAGCGATGTGCACGGATCAACTCGATCAGCCGCGGATACACCGCGGGCCAGATGCCGTACTGACGCGTCGCCTCATCGTGATCCGCGAGCATGAGCGAACCGGACCCGGGCTGGTCGGCGGACAGTACCTCGAATCCGCCGTCCTCCGTCTCCACCACCGGGCGCGTCATGTCGTCGACCGTGACGACGACCTGGAGGTCGAGCGCGGGGGGTCGGTGCGTGTCCACGATCGTGACTTCGCGGTCACCGCCGAGGAAGCGCGCTACTTCGCTTGCCGGGCGTGCAGTGGCGGACAGGCCGATGCGCTGAGGGTCCACATCGGCCAGCGCGGCCAGCCGCTCGAGCGACAGGGACAGGTGCGAGCCGCGCTTCGTGGCCGCGACCGCATGCACCTCATCGACGATGACCCAGCGCACAGTGCGCAACGTCTCGCGCGCCTGGGACCCCAGCAGCAGGAACAGCGACTCCGGCGTCGTGACCAGGATCTCTGCCGGGTCCTTCACCTGCCGGCGCCGGTCCCGGCTCGGCGTGTCGCCCGTGCGCACGTCGACACGCGGCAGGCGGATGGCCGACGGGCTGGCGGCGCCGGCGGCGCCGGCGGGAATGGCGGCG
>JAGTUV010000352.1 GCA_018224305.1 Gemmatimonadota bacterium | reverse complement strand
TCGAGATGGACGGTCGGTCGCGCGAAGTGGTCGGGGTGATGCCGGCGCAGGCGAGCTTCCCACCGGAATGGCGCTTCTGGCTGCCGCAGGAGTACCAGCCGTGGTTCACGGATGCGGGTAATGCACTCTCGCTGGGGATACGCGTCGTTGCGCGCCTGAAGCCGGACGTTTCGATGGAGCAGGCCTCCGCGGACGTCGCCCGGATCGTGGAACTCGCCAAGACGGCGGCGGACATGGATAACCCGAACTACACGGGCGCAGTGATGCCGCTGCAGGAACATTACATCGGCGACGCCCGCACGCCGCTACTGATCCTGCTCGCCGCCGTCGGGCTGATGCTGCTGATCGTGTGTGCGAACCTGGCGAATCTGCTGCTTGCACAGGCAGCATCGCGCTCGACGGACTTCGCGGTGAGGCAGTCGCTCGGCGCGAGTTCCGGCCGATTGGTCCGTCAGTTGATGACGGAGAGCCTCGTGCTCGGCCTCGCCGGTGGCGCGGCGGGGCTGCTGCTCGGCCTCTGGGCTGCCGACGCCATGATTGCGCTGCTGCCGCCGGAACTGCCCCGCATGCCGGGCATGCGCCTCGACGCCACGGTCGTGCTGTTCACGCTGGGGGTGTCGCTCGTTGCCGCGGTCGTGTTCGGCCTGGCTCCGGCTGTGCAGGTCCGGCGGAACGCACTCTCTGCATCGCTGCGTGAAGGCGGCCGCGGGCTGGCGGGCAGGGCGGGAGGCCGCACGCGCGCAGGGCTCGTCATCGCCGAGACGGGACTCGCGTTCGCTCTCGTGATCGGCGCGGGTCTCCTCATTCGGAGCTTTGGCGAGTTGCGCACAGTGGACCCGGGTTTCAATGCCGAGAACGCACTGACGTTCCGCGTCAGTCTTCCCGTGGCGCGCTATGACTCGGAGGAGCGCCAGATCGCTTTCTGGGATCAGGCGATGGAGCGGGTGGCGGCGGTGCCGGGCGTCACGAACGTCGGCGCGATCCAGCATCTGCCGCTGGGTGGCAGCGCAATGCGTATCACATTCGAGGTCGAGGGTCGTGAGCCGCCCGCGCCGGGTGAGGAACAGGCACTGGACGTGCGCGTCGCGACGCCTGGCTTCTTCGATGCGCTGGGTGTCCCCATCCGCCGCGGTCGCGGCTTCATGAACACGGATCGCGCAGGCAACCCGCCGGTGGTGATGCTGAGTGAGTCGGCCGTTGCCCGCCACTTTGCCGGGGAAGACCCGCTCGGAAAGCGCATCACCATGGGATGGACCCGTGACACAGTGCGTGTCAGTGGCACCGTGGTCGGAATCGTCGGCGATGTACGGCACGGACAACTGCGTTCAGAGGCGGAGCCCGAGATCTACTTTCCGGTTGCGCAGGTGCCCTACACGGGCATGGCCGTGATCGTGCGCATGGCAGGCGAGCCAATGTCCGCCGCGTCCGGCGTGCGCACGGCTATCCACGATATCGATCCGAGCCTGGCCGTGTCCCAGCTGCGGCCGATGACCGAAGTGGTGGCGGCGTCCGTCGCCACGGACCGTTTCATGACACGCCTGATCACGGCATTCAGCGCGATTGCACTGCTGCTCGCAGCGATCGGCATCTTCGGTGTCATCTCGTACGGCGTCGCCCAGCGGCGGCGAGAGATCGGAGTGCGCCTGGCGGTCGGTGCGAGCCGCCGGGATGGCCTCCACCTCATCGTAAGCGGCGCACTCAGACTGGCGATCGGCGGTATAGTGCTCGGCATGATCGCAGCACTCATGCTCGCGCGGCTCATGCAATCCAGGCTGTTCGGCGTCCAGCCGTTCGACCCGGCGACGTTCCTGTCGGGAAGCATCCTGCTGTTGATCGTCTCACTGACGGCGAGTGCGCTGCCGGCCTGGCGCGCGGCACGGACTCCGCCGGCGAGTGTGCTGAATACGGAGTGATGCATCCGGCAGGAGGTCGCAAGCGCGCGAGATCGAGCACGCGGACACGATCGGCCGCGTGCTCGCCGTCCACACGTCTACTACCTGAAGCCGTACTTGATACCGGCGGACAGGATCGGGTAGATCTTCACGTACTTGTTGACCCGGTCCTCGATCTCGCGCGCTTCCGCGGCGAGGTCCTGGTGGAACTGGTCGTAACCGGGCGTCGAGGGATCGCTCATTGCGCCCGTCACGGAATAACTGAAGCGCTGCTCCTCGAGGAAGGCCGCGCCCACGTCGAGGAATATGCCGAGACCGCGGTTCGTCTGACGGCCGAGCCCGAGGACCAGGTACGGCGCGGCGCCACCGTGATCGAGGTCGCCCGTCAGCTCACCGACCTGCTCATCTGAATACTCTACGTTGTTGATCACCACAACGCCCTGGTATCGCGCGTCGAACGTCGTGGGGTTGTTGAGCAGCATCAGCCCGCCGCCGAGACGTACATCGAAGAAGCCGGGGTAGAAATCGACACCGATGTTCGAGAGCGGCGATGCCGATTCGACGCGATAGTTGACGGCCTCGACATCACCGGTATAGCTGAACGGCATTACACCGATCCCGCCGCGGACACCGAGGAATCGGGTCACGTTCACGGCAACCTCGCCGCCAAAGCCCAGCGAGCCTGAACGCGCGGCGACGCCGATGCCGATCGACTGTGCGGACATGTCGCCCGGCAGAATGACCACCGCACACGCGGCAATCAGAAACTTGCGCAGCATTGCGTACCTCATCTGGTTGTGGTTGATACCCGGTCGTGTCAGTACGGGCCTGGCAGCAGTGCCGACGCGGAGCGAGACAGCCTCCCTGCGCGCGCTGTCAGGTCCCTGCGCACGCTGTCGGGTCGCTGCGCACGCTGTCGGGTCCCTAGCGCACGCTGTCGGGGCAAGGACCGCGCCCGCGGCGACGCGGCGCGGCGACGCGGGTGATCAAGGCCGGCAGCAGGCGTGATCGGCATCGCACAATGAGCGGTGGGGCGCAGAACGCGATGGAGGTGCGGAGCATGGGTGGCCGCACGCATGATCGGGTTCTGAAGAGGATGGGCCGGATTCGCATGACAAGAATTTTCTACGTTCCGGGAAGTTAGTGGCCGGGCAGACCCGTCGATCGCAGTGCCCGCCACACGGGTGGTTTCTTCAATGTGCGCGCTCCGACGCCGAAATCGGTTTACGGGGCGGTCGGCGGTGTGTCGCGGCACCGGCCATGCGACAGATCGAGGCATGCGCAGGATTCGTGGCTCATTCCATCTCGCCCTGACTGTGGGCGGAACGCTCCTCATCGCGTACTCGGTGATGTACGTCGAGGGCATGTACGACCGCTTGCTGGTCGTCGCGCTCGGCCTTGTGCTCATCGAGGCCGGTATCTGGCGCGTCACGCAGTCACTCTTCCCGAATGACCGCAATTTCCGGCCTTTGCGCAAGGAGACGGACTACTTCATCACGCTCGTCCGCAGGCTGAACCGCGCCGCGGTCAACGCCCAGGGCGGCTCCGGCTCGGCCATTCACGACCTGACCCAGGTGCACGACGAGATGCATCACTCCGTCGACCGCATGCTCCGCATCGCAGGGCTGACGGACGAGGATCTCGGCTTCCGCTATTCACCCAGGAAGAATCTGCCGGAAGACGAGAAGCTGAACAGGGAACTGACCGGCAGCAGCTGAGCCGCCATGACCGTTGCCCGCCTGCGCCGGCGGGTGAATACTTTTCACACAGCCGTCAACTCTATCCCGGAACGACCTATCCTTACTCGAACGCGCAGGACTGCCGCGGGGCTGCTCGGAGTCACTCTCCTGGGCATAACGAT
>JAGTUV010000351.1 GCA_018224305.1 Gemmatimonadota bacterium | reverse complement strand
CTGCGGATCCGGTCGATCAGCGAGAAGTCCGTCGACGTCAGCACGCCGAGGTTCTGGCAGTTCTCGTTGTAGATGCGCTCGATATTCTCGGCGATGACCACCTTGATCCCGGCCATGAGCTCGGCGTAGGGTGACTGCTCGCGCGAGCTGCCCTTGCCGCGCCGCTTGCCGCTCACCGAGCAGACGAATCCGCCCTTCTTCACGGATCCGCGCGTTACAGGGAACTCACCGGACGCCCGCAGGCCGAGGTACGGGAACTCGCCCAGGGTCTCATCAAAGTAGTAGCAGATGTAGGCAGGAGTGATCTCGTCAGTAGAGATCTGGTCCCGCAGCTTCGATCGGAGCTCGTCCGTCAGCTCCAGGTCCTCACCTTCCAGCTGCTTCTTCACAAGCGTGGCATCATCAACCAGAAAGAGCACGCGGCCGTCGAAACGCAGACTGACCGGCCTCTTCTCCACCTTGATCTTCAGAATGTCGATCGACATGGGCTGCTCCAGACTCCTGAAAGGGCACGGACGCGTGAATCTGGGCGGGGGACGGACAGTGCGGCAACCCTCGACCGGCCCCGCTTGCATACAAGCCTGATCCGGCTTCATCTTGCACGCTCCAACCGCACAACCAAGGAGCCCTCCATGAGACTCGCCGCTGGCTGCGCCGTCGTCGCCGTGCTTCTGGTGACGCCCTCGCTGCATGCGCAGGCGCCGTCGGACCGCCTCACACTGAATGACTACCTCGAGTGGGAATCTGTCCAGTCGCCCCAGTTGTCGCCGGATGGCGAGCGCATCGTGTTCGGCCGGAGGTGGGTGGACAAGCTCAATGACCGGTTCGAGTCGTCGGTATGGGTCATGGAGGCGGACGGCAGCCGGCCGCGCGCGCTGATCATCGACGGATCCTCACCGCTCTGGTCGCCGGACGGGAGCCGAATCGCGTACACGGCGTCCGGTCAGCCGAGCGGGCAGCAGATATTCGTGAAGTACGTGGATGTGGACGGACCGGCGACCCAGGTCACGCGGACCACGGAGTCGCCGTCCGACCTCGTGTGGTCGCTGGACGGCAGCGCGCTGGCCTTCCGGATGCGTGTGCCGGCCAATGCGGGCTGGAAGGTGGAGGGGCAGGTGTCGCAGTTCCGGCCGAAGGACGCGAAGTGGACGGAGGCGCCGCGGGTGGTCGAGAAGCTGAGCTACCGCCGCGACCGGGTCGGATTCACGGCGGACGGGTACATGCACATCTTCATCGTGCCGGCGGACGGCGGCACGCCGCGGCAGGTGACGAGCGGTGACTTCGATCACGGCGCGCCGTCATTCACGCCGGACGGGCGCACGCTCATTTTCTCCGGCGGCCCGCGCACGGAGGACGCCGAGTATGCGTGGCGCGAGTCGGATGTCTACGCGGTCGACATCGGGACGGGCGTGATCCGTCAGCTTACGACGCGGAGCGGGCCTGACAACAACCCGGTCGTGTCGCCCGACGGTCGCATGATCGCGTACACCGGATACGACATGACCACAGACACGTGGGTCGACTCGCGGCTGCATGTCATGAACATCGACGGCACTGGATCGCGCGTGCTGACCGAATCGCTCGACCGCTCGCCGAACCCGCTCGAATGGGCGCCCGACAACAGCGGCATCTACTTCACCGTCCAGGATCGCGGGTCGCAGAACCTGTATTTCGCGAGCACGAGGGGCGACGTTCGCGAGGTCACGCGCGGCGCGCACATGCTGTCCGTGACAGACATCAGTCGCAACGGCATCGCAGTCGGCACACTGTCGGCGCCCGACCTGCCGGGTGACATCGTGACGTTCGATGTACGCCGCCCGGACGCCATGCGGCAGATCACGAACGTGAATGCAGACGTGCTCATGGGCAAGCGGCTGGGCGCGGTGGAGGAGATCTGGTACACGTCGGCGGACGGTCTCGAGATCCAGGGCTGGATCGTGAAGCCGCCGGACTTCACGGCAGCGCGCAAGTACCCGCTCATGCTGTCCATCCATGGCGGACCGCACTCGATGTACAACGTCGGGTTCAACTTCGGCTGGCAGGAGCACGCTGCGAACGGATACATCGTGCTCTACACGAATCCGCGCGGCAGCACCGGCTACGGCAGTGCGTTCGGCAATGCGATCAAGAACGCATATCCGGGCAAGGACTACGACGACCTGATGGCCGGCGTCGATGCGGTGATCGCGACGGGCTACATCGATACCGACAACATGTTCGTCTATGGATGCAGCGGCGGCGGCGTGCTGACGTCGTGGATCGTCGGGCAGACGGACCGGTTCGCCGCGGCTTCGGCGAACTGTCCGGTGACGAACTGGCTCAGCTTCGTCGGCACGACGGACGGTGCGACCTGGTACCGCAACTTCGAGAGATATCCGTGGGAGGATCCAGCGGAGCATCTGCGTCGCTCCCCGCTCATGTACGTTGGCAATGTGAAGACGCCGACCATGCTGATGACGGGTGTCAACGACCTGCGCACGCCCATGCCGCAGACCGAGGAGTACTACCAGGCGCTGAAAGTGCTGAAAGTGCCCACCGCGATGGTGCGCTTCAACGATGAGTGGCACGGTACCAGCTCGAAACCGTCGAACTTCATCCGCACACAGCTCTACCTGCGCGACTGGTTCACGAAGCACTCGCGTCCGACTGCGACAACCACGGACGCAACGAACTGACGCGGAGCCGAGGTTGCCGGTGAGCGGAGAGACGGTGACGGCTCGCGTGGCGCTCTGACGTGGCAGGCGTGCTGACATCCGAGGCTGCGGCCG
>JAGTUV010000350.1 GCA_018224305.1 Gemmatimonadota bacterium | reverse complement strand
TGCTGCTGCCGGACGAGGCGGCGGCGGACGGATGGGTCCGCAGGCCGAACGAGGCACTGCCGTTCGGCGGACGGAGTGCACTGGCTCGCATGCTGTCGGGCAACGTGTCGGACCTGTACGAGGTGAGACGCTATCTCGACGCGGAGCGCGGCGGCTGAGCGTGGCGCGGCTGAGCGTGATCGGGGCGCACCGTCAGTTTGACCGGCGACGACATGCGGAAGGGGGCCGATGGAGTTGAGGCCAACGGTGCCGGAACGCCGCCGGATCCGTTGGCGCACGAGTTACCGGATCATTCCGAGCCGGTTCCCGCCGATCGACCTGTTCGAGCGCGTCGCATCGCCGGGTGAACTGGCCGCGGTTCATGAGTTGGAATCTCTGACGAACGACCGGCTGCGTGACCAGGTGGGTGACATCCGGCTGGTGGTGCCGTCGGAGCGAGTGACAGGCCCGGGCGCGGGTTACATCATGGCCGCGTTCACCCATCCCTCGCCCGTGGGTGGGCGCTTCAACGAGCCGGGATTCGGCGCATGGTATGCGGCGCGCGCACTGGAGACCGCGGTGGCAGAGACCCGGTATCACCGTGCGCGGTTCATGCGCGCGACGCGTGAGCCGGCGATGCAACTGGACATGCGCGTACTCGAAGCAGAGCTGGATGCGCGGTTGCACGATCTGCGCGGTCTCCGTGACGCCTTACCGGATCTCTACGACTCCGACCACTACAGCGCGCCGCAGCGGTACGGTGCAGAAGTGCGCAGAGGTGGGAGCGATGGCGTCGTGTACGACAGCGTGCGCCACGACGGCGGGCAGTGCGTAGCGGTATTCCGGCCGCGCCGCATTCGCTCGTGTCGCGCAACACTGCACCTGACATACGTCTGGGATGGCGATGTCATCGCGCAGGTATATGAGAAGAGGGAGTATCCCGGCGGGAATCCTACCTGAACTCCTCCATCAGCGCATCGAGCTTCCCGGCGCCCGGACAGAGCGACTCGAATGCGAGGTCAACGAGGGGCCTGGCAACTGTGCCCTCCATGGCGTGCATGTCCAGCGCCTCCGGCTCCATGTAGAGCAGTCCGGTCGGGATCTCGCCCGCGCGCTGTCGTTCACGGACATAGGCATACACGGCGTCGCGATCGGTTGACTCGAAGTTCTCGTCGATCTTGCGGAGGCGAACCGTGCTGCCGTCGTGCATGCGTATTTCGTGCACGCTGCCGGGAGCATACGCGGCCGTGATCTCGGTGCGGATCGGCACGAGATCGGGCGATTCCGCCGGTGTCTCGTCGCCCGGGTCTGCATGGATCGCATGGCCGTTGCCAGCACCATCGAGACCGCCGTCACGCACCGCGCCATCTGTGAAGTCAGCAGCTATCACCTCGCGCATGTGATCGCGCGTGAAACGATAGCTCTTGGTGGAACCTTCGTGATCGTTGAACGTCACGCAGGGCGAGATGACGTCGATGAACGCGAAGCCCCGGTGTGCGAGACCCGCCTTGAGAATGGGTACGAGCTGCTCGCGGTCGCCCGAGAAGCTGCGCGCAACGAATGTGGCGCCGAGCGAGAGGGCGAGGAGCACCGGATCGATCGGTTCGTTCCGATTCACTTCGCCTCTCTTTGCCTTCGTGCCGACATCGGCCGACGCGGAGAACTGACCCTTGGTGAGACCGTACACGCCATTGTTCTCGAGTACGTAAAGCATGCGCACGCCGCGCCGCATAGCGTGACAGAACTGGCCGAGCCCGATCGACAGCGAATCGCCATCACCGGAGATGCCGATCATGATGAGGTCGCGGTTGGCCGCGCCGGCACCCGTCGCGATGGACGGCATGCGGCCGTGCACGGAATTGAAGCCGTGCGCCTCCCGCAGGAAATAGGTCGGTGTCTTGGACGAGCAGCCGATGCCGCTCAGCTTCGCGACACGGTGCGGCGGTATGCTCAGTTCCCAGAACGCACGGATGATGGCCGCGGTAACGGAGTCATGGCCGCAGCCTGCGCACAGCGTCGACATCGAGCCTTCATAATCGCGACGCGTGAGACCGATGCTGTTGCGCTCGAGGCTCGGGTGGTGGATACGCGGCTTGGGAATCGACGTGGTCACACTGCGCTCCGTAGTTCGACGGTTGCGGTGTCGTGCGGTTCCGTGGCGTCGGCGACACCGAGCAGCACGCCTCTGATGACGACGTCCGCAGATAGCGGAACTCCGCCATAATCGCGTATCGAGCGCAGCCGGTCCTTTGTCGCCTGCGTCTCGAGCAGCAGCAGGCTGCGCAGCTGGGCGTCGCGGTTCTGCTCGATCACAAAGACGATCTCGTGCTCGAGGAGGAACGCCTCGACGCGATCGTTGAAGGGAAACCCGCGAATGCGCATGTAATCGACCGGCAGACCGCGCTCGCTCATGCGGTCGACGGCTTCCCTCACGGCCGCATCGCAGCTTCCGATCGAGACGAGGCCGACCCTGACGCGGCTGCGGCCGGCGTCACTGGCCTCGCCCGGTCCACGAGCATCCTGCCGCGCGGTGGCCTGTATTGAGCCGAGAGCGCTGTGGACCACCGGCACCTGCACCGCAGCACCGCTGTACATGACCGGCTGTGGCACGGCGTCGGCCGCACTGTCGATCTTGGCCGCCAGCCGTTCCATCACTTCGACGTAGTCGTCGGCATCCTCGGTGTACGTTCCCAGGCGGGTGTGGCCGGAGCCGCGCGTGAAGTACGCTCCGCGCGGGTGCACACCGGGCAGTGTACGCGCAGCGATGTGATCGCCATCGTCGTCGAGGTACCGGAAGTACTGCGTCATGCCTTCGAGCTGCTCCGCGGTCAGCACACTGCCGCGGTCGGGCCGCCAGGTGTCGTTCCACCGGAAGCGGGGGCAGAGCCAGTCGTTCATGGCAATGTCGAGATCGCTCAGCACGAACACGGGCGTCTGGAACCGCTCCGCCAGGTCGAACGCGGCAACCGCCATGGTGAAGCACTCACCCGGGTCGGCCGGATAGAGCACGACATGCTTCGTGTCGCCATGCGACGCATACGCAGTCAGCATCAGGTCGCCCTGCTGCGTGCGCGTCGGCATCCCCGTCGACGGCCCGGTCCGCTGCACGTCGAAGAACACGGCCGGTACTTCCGCGTAGTAGGCGAGGCCAATGAACTCGGACATGAGAGAGATGCCGGGGCCGCTCGTCGGTGTGAACGACCGTGCGCCTGCCCAGCTCGCGCCGATAACGATGCCGGCCGCGGACAGCTCATCCTCCGCCTGCACGATGTGGAACAGGTTCTGACCGCTCTCCGGATCCACGCGGTAGCGCGCGCAGAACATGCGGAAGGCGTCCATCAGCGACGTGGCGGGCGTGATCGGATACCACGCGCCGACGGTCGCGCCGGCATAGACGCAGCCGAGTGCGGCGGCCGTGTTGCCGTCGATCAGCACGCGGTCGTCGGACGCGGGCATGGCTGCCAGCCGGATCGGGAGGGGACACTCGAAGTGCGCCTGCGCATAGTCGTAGCCGATCCGGACGGCGGCGAAGTTGGAGTCGAGCAGCTTCTTCTTGCTGGAAAACTGTTCAGCCAGCAGCGTGTCGATGATGTCGAGCGGTATCTCGAGGAGCGCAGCGAGCGCACCTACGTACGCGATGTTCTTGAGCAGCAGCCGCGCGCGCCCACCGGAGAAGGCGTCGGCGCACAGGCGCGCGAGCGGGACGCCGAGGAACCGGAGATCCGGCCGGTGCACGGCATCCGGCATCGGCCATGATGAATCGAACAGCACGTACGCGCCCGGTGCCAGCTCCATCAGGTCCCGACCGTACGTCGCATTGTTCATCGCGACGACGAGATCAAAATTTGGCGTGCGCGCCACGTGTCCGCGATGATTCACCCGGATCTCGTACCACGTCGGCAGCCCCTGGATATTGGACGGAAACACGTTCTTGCCGGAAACTGGTATCCCCATCCGGAAGATCGCCTGCATGAGCAGGCCGTTCGCGCTCGCGGAACCGGTGCCGTTGACGGTGGCGATGCGGAACGCGAAATCGTTCACGCGGAGTGCTGCGGCAATCGATCGTGTGTCGTGGGGGGTAGTTGCGGTCTGCGTGTGATCGGCGATCATCGGAGCAGCGGCAGGGGTGGATATTTTGAGCTGCCGGCGGGTTTACCGGCGTAGGGCTGGAGCAGCTCGAACCTCCTCATGTCCCACGCGGCGGTCGGGCAGCGCTCGGCGCACAGACCACAATGAACGCAGACATCTTCATCCTTGACCATCACGCGCGCCGTCTGCGGCAGGCCGGCGGAAACATACAGCGGCTGTTCGGGATGTATGGTCGGCGCAGTCAGGCGGCCGCGGAGCTCGGCTTCATTTCCGGCGTGCGTGATCGTCAGACAGTCGACAGGACAGATGTCGATGCATGCGTCGCACTCGATGCAGAGTTCCGCGGTAAAGTGCGTCTGCACATCGCAGTTGAGGCAGCGCTGGACCTCGGCGGCAGTCTGCGCGGGATCAAAGCCGAGCTCCACCTCGACACCCAGGTCGCGGAAGCGCTGCTCGAGATCGACGTGCACCATCTTCGCGCGCACTGCATGGCTGTATGCGTTGCTGTATGACCACTGGTGCAGCCCCATCTTCTCGCTGAGCAGGTTCATGCCCTGCGGCGGGCGATCCGTGAGAGACGCCCCGGCACAATGCAGGTGGATCGAGATCGCTGCCTGGTGTGCGTGCTCGACCGCCCAGATGATGTTATCGGGGCCCCACGCGGAATCGCCGCCGAAGAACACGCCGGGCAGTGTGCACTGGAACGTCGTGCGGTCGACGACCGGCATATCCCAATCGCCGAACTCGATTCCGATGTCCCGCTCGATCCACGGGAACGCGTTGTCCTGGCCGATTGCCAGGATCACAGCGTCACACGGGATCGTGACGGTCTCGAGCGTGCGGCTCTTCTGCCGGCCGTTGTCGTCATACCACTCGACAACGTCGAACTCCATGCCCGTCAGTATGCCGTCCTCGATGACGAACCGCTTCGGTGAATGGTTCTCGACGATCTCGACCAGTTCCTCCTCCGCGTCCTCCAGTTCCCAGGGCGACGCCTTGAAGTGTTGCCGGCCTCGGCGCGCCATCACTTTGACGTCGGTCGCCCCGATGCGTTTCACGGTGCGGCAGCAGTCCATGGCCGTATTGCCGACACCGATGATGAGAACGCGCGACTCGATCTCCGTGATGTGGCCGAAGTGAACGGACTCGAGAAAGTCGATGCCGATGAGGATGCGGTCGCTGTCGTGGCGGCCGGGTATGTCGAGATCCTTGCCGCGCGGCGCACCGCTGCCGACGAAGATCGCATCATACCCCTCGCGCAGCAGCGACTCCATGCTGTCGACGGGGGTGTTGCAGCGCAGATCGACGCCCATCCCGAGGATGTAATCGATCTCCTCGTCCAGCACGCTGGCCGGCAGGCGGAACGACGGGATGTTCGTGCGCATGAGACCGCCCGGCCGCGGCAGCTTCTCGAAGATCGTGACGTCGTATCCGATCGGCACGAGGTCGTTCGCGAGCGCGAGCGATGCCGGTCCCGCACCGACACAGGCGATGCGCTTCCCGTTCTTCACCGCGGGTGCGGTCGGCAGCATGCCCGTGACATCATCGCGGTGGTCGGCCGCGACCCTCTTCAACCGGCAGATCGCTACCGGCTTCTCATCGATGCGTGTGCGGCGGCATGCAGGTTCGCACGGACGATCGCACGTGCGGCCGAGGATTCCCGGAAAGACGTTGGACTCACGGTTCGTGAGGTATGCCTCGGTAAAGAGGCCCTGCGCGATCTGGCGGATGTACTCCGGAACGTTCGTGTGCGCCGGACATGCCCACTGGCAGTCCACGACACGGTGATAATAGGCGGGATCGGTAACGTCCGTCGGCCGCATCGCGCGGATCCTGATTGTGGAGGAGGAAGGCCCTGCCACCGCACATCACGCTTCTTCTGGAGGATATGCAGGAACGGTGCTGCCGTCCAGTGGGGTGGCGGGCGGCCGGTATGGTGGGAAGCACGCGGGGCCGGCGTGCTGCGCGGTGGCGGCATGCCCTGTTGCGCGGCGTGTTCTGCATCCGCAGGTTACGAGACCGCGTCCGGCCCGCCCGGCGTGCGGCTCCGATATCCCCGCGGTCAACACGACATCGCTGGAGGCCCTGCCATGCCGACGTCCCGGCTCCCCGCCCCGATCAGCCACTTCATGCGCCGAGTGCGGGGCGCCCGGGTGCCGGCGGTCAGCGCCGTGCTGCTGAACCTGCTGCTCCCTGCCCTGCCGGTCCCGGCATTGCTGCCCCTGCCGCCCATCCAGGTGCACGCGCAGGCGGGGCCTCTGGCCGGCCTGGACGACTACATCACAGGCGCGCTGCCGCAGTGGGAGGTGCCGGGTCTGGCGATCGCGGTGATCCGCAACGACTCGCTCATTTACGCGCGCGGCTTCGGCGTGCGGGAGCTCGGAGGCAGCGGCGCGGTGGACGAGCATACGATGTTCGCGATCGCATCGACCACGAAGGCGATGACAGTGGCCGCGCTGGGCATGCTGGTCGACGAAGAGCAGATCTCGTGGGATGACCGGGTGTCCGACCACCTGCCGGCATACCAGCTCGCCGATCCGTTCATTGCGCACGAGCTGACGATCCGCGATCTGCTGACGCACCGCAGCGGCATATCCCGGAGCGACAACCTGTGGATCGCCGGACCGTTCGACCGCACGGAGGTACTTCGTCGTGCGCGTTACCTGCCCGCGAGCAGCGGCTTCCGCTCGGAGTACGGCTATCACAATGTGATGTACATTGCAGCGGGCGAGCTGGTGGGTGCGGTGTCCGGCCTCGGCTGGGACGACTTCCTCCAGCAGCGGCTGTTTCATCCGCTCGACATGTCCCGAACCACGACACGCGCTACCGTGGTCGAGACGCGCGACAACGTCTCGTCGTCGCATACCATGGTGGATGGCCGGGTGCAGGTGGTGGAGCGGCGCAACTACGACAACATCGGCGGTGCCGGCGCCGTCTTCTCGAGTGTGCGCGACCTGGCGCAGTGGCTCCGGCTCCAGCTCAACGACGGGACCTACGAAGGCATCCGCCTGATCTCGCCCGCCGTGATGCGGGAGATGCATATGCCGCAGACCGTGATCCGCTCCGACACGGCGTTCGAGCGTCTGTACCCGAACACCAATCTGCGCGCGTACGCGCTCGGCTGGAACGTGCAGGATTATCACGGCCGCAAGCTCGTGCATCATTCCGGCTCGCTGAACTGGACGCGCACGCAGATCGGCATGGTGCCCTCGGAAGGGATCGGCGTGGTGGTGATCGCGAACCTGAGCACCAGCAATCTGCAGGCTGCGCTGATGTACCGCGTACTGGATGCGCTCATGGTGCTGCCTGCGCGGGACTGGAGCGCCGAGCTGCTGGAGCCCGTGCAGCGCGGTCGGGAGCGGTCGGCCGAAGCGGCGCGGGAAACAGAGCGCAGTCGCATTCCCGACACGCGGCATTCGCTGGCACTCGCCGGATATGCCGGCACGTATACGAGCGATCTGTACGGCGACGCACGTCTGTCGCTCGAGGATGGCCGGCTCGTGCTGCACTATGCACCGGATTACATTGCGGACCTGGAGCACTGGCATCATGACACGTTCCGCGCGAACTGGCGCCGCCCCGGGTTCGGCCGCGCATTCTTGACGTTCGCGCTCGACCATCGCGCCCGCGCCGTGCGCATGGACCTGGACGGCTTCGGCGAATTCCGGCGCGCTGAACGCGACATGTCGGCTGACCGCTGAACGCGCGCGCTGAAACGCAGGGCGCGGCGGAGGTATCAGCGTTGCCGTGCCGCCGCCCCGGTCTATCCTGCTAACCAGTTCAACGGAGAGAGACATGTCACACACGGTTTCACGCCCGACCTTCATATTCGCAGCAATCATTGCAACAGCGTGCGCGCAGACTGACGATGACGCCGCGAGTGTTCCAGCGGACACCACAGCGGGTGCGGGCGCATCGCTCACGAGCATCGCCGACATCGGACTGGAGACTCCGGAGTCGGTGCTGTACGATGAAGCCTCGGACATCTATATCGTGTCGAACATCAACGGCAATCCGCTCGACGCGGACGGCAACGGCTTCATCAGCCGGATCCGGCCGACGGGCGAGGTGGAGTCGCTGAAGTGGATCGATGGGGAGGCAGAGGGAGTCACGTTGAACGCGCCGAAGGGCATGGCGATCATCGGGGATACTCTGTTCGTCTCCGACATCGACAACGTGCGCGCGTTTCACCGGACCACGGGCGCACCGCTTGGAGCGCGTGCGGTCAGCGGTGCATCGTTCCTCAACGACCTGGCTGTCGGTTCGGACGGCGCGCTGTACGTCACTGACACGGGCATGGACGCGACGTTCTCGGCGACAGGGACGGACGCACTCCACCGGTTCGGCGCGAGCGGCGCGCAGGCCGTCGCGACCGCGCCCGCGGTCGCTGCACCGAACGGCATCGTTGCGGATGACAGCGGCATGATCGTGGTCGGCTTCGCGAGCAGCGTCGTGCAGCACTTCCCGGCGGACGGCGGTGCGCCGACAGATATCGCGACACTTCCGGCCGGTCAGCTCGATGGTGTCGTGCGCACGTCGGACGGTACACTGCTCATATCGAGCTGGGAGGGCCAGGCGATCTATCGGATCTCGCCGGACGGCCAGGTCAGCACGGTGGTGGAGGGCCTCGAGGCACCGGCCGACCTCGGCTGGGACACGCGGCGTCACCTGCTGCTGATCCCGCTCTTCAACGGCAACCGGATCGAGATCAGGGAGATCCACTAACATGTACCCACTCGATCGCCGCAGCTTCCTCCGTCGTGCTGCCGCACTGGGCGGCAGCGCGCTCGTGGCGCCGTCGCTCGGCGGACTCACGCTGTGGAGCCATCCCGCGGCGGCTGCCAGGCTGCGCCGGCGTGACAACGGCGGCTATGGCGATCTGGTGCAGAGCATCGACTGTCCGGAACTCTGGATCCCGCGCGACTTCCGTGTGATCCGATTGAGCCAGTCGAGGGCGCCGTCCGCCGCCGACCCCTCGTTCATCGTGCCCAATGCGATGGACGGCATGGCTGCGTTCCCGCTGCCAAACGGCAACATCCGGCTGATCCGCAATCACGAGATGGGGAATCCGGCGGCGCGTGCCGAGCCACTCGGCAACAAGCCGTACGACCGCCTCGCCAGCGGCGGTACCACATCGCTGGAGGTCGTGATCACCGGCAGCGGCGCGGACCGCGATGCGCGCGTGGTTTCGGAGTACGTGAGTCTCGGCGGCACGCACGTCAACTGTGCGGGCGGCACCACCCCGTGGGGCACGTGGCTGTCATGCGAGGAGACCACCAGTGGTCTGACACAGGGCTACGAAAAGCCGCATGGCTACATCTTCGAGGTGCCCGTCGCGGCAACGGGCCCTGTCGATCCCGTGCCGCTGCTCGACATGGGGAGGTTCGTGCACGAGGCAATCGCCGTCGATCCGCGCACGGGTGTCGTCTATGAGACGGAGGACGCGCGCTGGAACCCGGACGATCCCGGGAAGCAGCCGGGATCCGGCTTCTACCGGTTCATCCCGCGCACTCCGGGTCGTCTGGCGGATGGCGGGCGGCTCCAGATCCTCGCGGTGCGCGGCAGTCCGCGCTACAACACGGCGGTCGGCCAGCGCGTCGGCGATCGCATGCCGGTGCAGTGGCTCGACGTCGCCGATCCCGATCCGGCCGAAGCGGAGACGGACATGTATGCGGTGTTCCGGGCCGGCCTCGAGGACGGCGCCGCGATGTTCCAGCGCCTCGAGGGCTGCTTCTGGGCGGATGACAGCTGCTACTTCGTGTCGACGAGCGGCGGCGACGTGCGTGCCGGCCAGGTCTGGCGTTACGTGCCTGAGGATGGTGATGGCTGGATGTCGCTCATCTTCGAATCACCGGGCCGCGACGTCCTCGATGCGCCGGACAACATCTGCGTCTCCGACCGCGGCGGCATCATCATCTGCGAGGACGGCGCGAACGAGGAATACATCCGCGGGCTCACGCCGGACGGTGTCATGGTCGATCTCGTCATGCAGCCGGCTGTCGAGGGCGAGCCCGAACCGTCGGAGTTCGCCGGCTCCTGCTTCAGCCCGGACGGCTCCGTGCTGTTCTTCAATGTGCAGGGATCCACGCGCAGCTATCTCGATCGCGTCGGCTACACATACGCTTTCTGGGGTCCCTGGGAGCGGGGCAGTCTCTGAGCTGACCGCCCTCTGAAAGCGCGTTTCGGGGCGCTGCCCCGCGAACGCAGCCCTGCTCCGCGCAGCTCCGCTCCGCGCCGGCAGAAAGGTTGCATCGTCCATGGGGTGGGCAACCTTTTTCCGTTCTCCGGAGGCAACCATGCAGCAATTGAAGTCCATGCTCGACGCTCATCCATCGCCGGCACATTCGGACGGCGACATCGCACGGGAGTGTGTCGAGGCGTGCTACGAGTGCGCCGCCATCTGCACGTCGTGCGCCGATGCCTGTCTCGCCGAGGACGACGTGGCCAGCCAGGTGGACTGCATCCGCCTGAATCTGGACTGCGCTGACATTTGCGCCCTGACGGGCCGCCTCTTCGCCAGGCCGAGCGCGCGCGATGCCGGGGCATTGCGGCACCAGCTCGAGGCGTGCGCCGCGATGTGCCGTGCGTGCGGCAGCGAGTGCGCGAAGCACGCTGCGCACATGGAGCACTGCCGTATCTGCTCCGAGGCATGCCGTCGTTGCGCAGACGCGTGCGATCGCATGATCTCCGCGCTGGCCGCGTAGCACCCGGACGCGGCTGCCGTTGGAGGGGCGACGCTGCCTGTCTCCGGCCACCGCACGACCCGGCTGTTGGATTTCGATGGCCGCCGCTTCATATTGCCCGCGACCCGCCGCTGACTCGGAACTACAACCTGATCGCCGATGCCACCGGAACCCGACGAGCCGGTCGACCGACCGGCGCCTGCACAGTACTGGCGCCGCAATCTCCGCTACCTCGCCGTCCTCCTGGCGATCTGGTTCACCGTGTCCTATGGCGCCGGCATCCTGTTCGCCGAATCACTCAACCGGTTCCGCATTCCCGGCACGGGATTCCCGCTCGGCTTCTGGTTCGCGCAGCAGGGCGCCATCTATGTCTTCGTGATCCTGATCTTCGTGTACGTCGTGCTGATGAACCGGCTCGACCGGGAGTTCGACGTCGATGAAGAGGACGC
>JAGTUV010000349.1 GCA_018224305.1 Gemmatimonadota bacterium | reverse complement strand
TGCCGAAGCCGGGCCGATGGACTGCACGGAGCCGTCGCCGGCCCGTACGACTCTCAGAACGGGGTGCAGGAACCGTTCGACGCTGAGATGCTGTTCATGAAGGTATTCGCGGATCGTGCTCACGATGAACGGCGCTTCGGTCGCATGCGCACGGATGAGCGTGACGGGCGCGCTCCACGGCTCCTGCTCCTGCTCCGGCGCCCCCACCGCCACATCGGCGCGATCCGGCGCGGACCGCTGCATGTGCCGGAACGCCGACATCACCAGGGCGGCCACCGTGGCCGGAGTCCGCTCAGCGAAGAATTCCGCTGTCGCATCGGCCAGAAACAACTCGCCGAAGCGGATGACCATCGCGGTCTCCGCTTCGGCGGCCAGACGTCTGAGCTCGTCGGCTACGGCACTGAGCAGGGCCGCGGTCGGTGCGCTGCCCCTTTCCCGCTTTGTATCCTGCACTTCCTGCCCCCCGGCCCTTTCATGATACGAGATGACCCATGAGGGAGGGAAGTTATGCGAAACGCGGCCTCTCGGCGAGTCTGCGCACCTCCGATTCTATCGCGCGTCAGCCAGGCGCTCGATCTGGACGTGACGCGCATCCGCACGGTGGACCGCCACCTCGCCGCGGCCGGGCAGCTCCACGACGAGCCAGTCCGAAGTCCTGCCGCGGCATAGCACGGTGTCCCCCGGCCTCAGCAGGGCCGCGGAGTCTCCTGCGCCGACCAGAATGGATCGGACTTCCGCCGCCTGTCCCGGTTCGACGGTTGCGAGTGTGGCGAGCTGAGCAGGCACTGTATGCGCCTGGATGTCCTGCGCGTTCGGCGCGGAGATGTCCGGCTCGTAGGTGACTGCAAACCTGGTCGTCGGAGATGCGTACATGGTATCCTCCGGGCGCGGGTGGCGGGACACCCTAATCTCGCATTCGCCGCGCACTCTCGTCGTGGGGATCGCACGGAATCGGTGTAGGGGAATTCCTGTAAGATCCCCGCTCTGCCCGGTTCCCGGCACAATTCGCTTTCGCTGCCGAGCCCGCTCGGACCGCAGGCGCGCCGGCAGGGCAAACGCGCGCGGCCGTCGTTGCAACCGTGGCTCAGGATGGATCTACCTGGAAGCGTGCTCCGCGAGTGTACGCAGGACAGCGGCGCTGTCGGCGGGTGAAAGCGGGAGGAGTCCCGCGTCGTCGATCATGCGGCTCATCTGAGCGATCACGGCCGGCCACTCCTCTGCGGTGTGCAGCGCGGGATCCGGTGTGGCGTGACAGACACCGCAGCGGTGGATCAGACGGTGGAAGTCAGGGTTGTCGTGGAGGCGGGCGGCGAGCCGGTCCGGCAACTCCGCCACATCGATATTGGCACGCGCACTGATACCGGCCTGCGGTGCCGAGCCGGGCGGAGCGAGACGGGTGGCGCGGAGCTCGCTCTGCGCAGCAGCGACGTCGCGCATCCGTTCCTTGCGGCGGGTTTCGCGGTGTGAAAGGACGGCTGCGAGCAGCACGGCGGCCAGCAGAAGCAGGCCGCACGCGCGCAGGAGCGTCATCGCCTGTAGAGGTCGTCGACCGCCCGGCGGATCTCCTTCAGCGACCGGCCTTCATTCGTCATGCGATACGCGAGTGCGGCCTCCGTGAGGCATACATCGCAGGCCGCGCCGTGGTCATCCTGGAAGCACGTGAGCAGCGAGCGATGATTCGAGTGCTTGCTGCAGTCGCAATGACAGTACAGCCCGTCCAGCACCTGCGGGATCGCGGCGGCCATGTCGTAGACCTCGGCGATGCGCGGGTATGCTGCGTAGCGGCTCGATGACTCGACCGTCAGTACGCTCATGTCGTCGCGCGGAGCGGGATGGTGCGCGTTCGCCGTTCGTGTGGTTGCGAGACCCAGCAGCAGCACGACGACGCCCAGCCCGATGACCCCATACCTGATCAGAGGTGACACCTGCTGCTGCTCTCTCCTGTTTCTTCCCATTCCCCTGCCTTTATCTGGTGCCAGCCGCCGCCTCGATGTGCGCGCTGCCGGTCGCTCGTGTCGCGGACGATAGACTATAGCATCGCTCGGCGTGCGTGACGAGCGGGGGACACCGGATCGGTGTCGGGTGATCCACCACGCCGGTCCGGGTCCGAAGTTGCGCGCGGACCGCCGCCTCGCGCACCTTCCGCCCATGAGGTCCTCCGTCGTCTCGATCGCAGCGCTGCTCGTCGGCTGTGGCGCTCCCTCCGCGCCGCAGGCCGAAATCCTCGTGGCTGCCGCCTCGGACCTGGCCGGCGCGATGCCGGAGCTCGCCGCCGCCTTCGAGGCGGAGTCGGGAGTGCGCGTGGTCGCAACACTGGGCTCATCCGGCCAGCTCGCGCAGCAGACTCTGCAGGGTGCTCCAGTCGATGTGTTCCTGTCCGCCGACGCGGGGTGGGTCGACCGGCTGGAGCGAGCCGGCCGTCTGGCGGACGGGACCCGCGCTGTCTATGCGATGGGCGTGCTGGTGCTGCTCGCAGGCCGTGACACGAGCCCGCCGTCAGCCGTCGAAGAACTCGCGCGCGACCAGTATTCACGCATCGCACTGGCCAATCCGGAGCATGCCCCGTACGGCATCGCGGCGAGGCAGGCGCTGGAATCGGCCGGCATCCATGAGACGGTGCAGAGCCGGCTCATTCTCGCCGAGAACGTACGGCAGGCCGTGCAGTTTGCCGAAACGCGCAGTGTCGACGTGTCCCTGGCTGCACTCTCGCTGATGGACTCCGTGCGTCACCGCTGGGTGCGCGTGCCGATGGATCTGCATGAGCCGCTCGCGCAGACGGCTGCGGTGATCGCGGACAGGCCCCACACGGACGCGGCCCGCGCATTCGTCGTCTTCCTGCTCGGTCCGCGGGGCCGCGAGATTCTCCTCCGGTATCAATTCGTCCTGCCGTGAACGCCCTCCAGCTGTCCGGACTCATCACCGCAGTGGCTACCGCGGGAATCGTCGTCATCGGCCTGCCGCTCGCCTGGTTGCTCGCGCGGCGCAGCTTTCCGGGTGACGTGGTGTTCGAGACACTGATCCTCCTCCCGCTCGTGCTGCCGCCAAGCGTCGTCGGGTACTACCTGCTGATCGCACTCGGCGACGCGGGCCCGCTCACGTCGGCCGGCGTGCACCTGCTCTTCACGTGGCAGGGTGCAGCGCTGGCATCCACGGTGGTGGGGCTGCCTCTCATGGTGAAGAGCGCGAAGGCGGCCATCGCCAGCGTTGACCCGGCACTGGAGAACGCCGCGCGCGTTTGCGGATCGGGAGAGTGGGAGGTCTTCAGCCGGATCACGCTGCCGCTCGCACAACGCGGTATCGCCGCGGGCACCGTGCTCGGCGCCGCCCGGGCCTTTGGCGAGTTCGGTGCGACACTCATGGTGGCCGGCAGCATTCCCGGTCGTACACAGACGATGCCGCTCGCGATCTACGACGCGGTCCAGGCCGGCCGGTACGGTGATGCACACTCCCTCGTTCTGCTCACCAGTGTGCTCGCGTTCTTCAGTCTGCTTGCCGTAGCGCGGCTCGAGCAGGCCGGCGCAACGACCCCGGCGCATGGCGCTCCCGCCGGAGGCGTTTGATGGTCGCACCGGGCGGCGCACCGGCATTGATGATGGATCTGCGCACGCGCCTTCCGGGACTCGACCTGGAGGCACGGCTGGAGGCCGATCGCGAAGTGCTCGTGCTGTTCGGCCCCTCCGGCTCGGGCAAGACGACGATCCTCAACATCATCGCCGGACTCGTCCGCGCGGATGCAGGTGAGATCGCTCTCGAGGGACAGGTCGTCTTCCGTCGCGGCGTACCCGGTGCGGGGCGCGATCTGCCGGCGCGCGCGCGCCACATTGGTTACGTCATGCAGCAGTACGCCCTGTTCCCTCACATGACCGCGCTCGAGAACGTCGCGTATCCCATGGGTCGGGCACCGGACCGGCTCGATCGCGCGGCACGGCTCCTGGACCTGCTCGCCATGGGCAGTCACGCGGGTCACCGCCCTGCACAACTCTCCGGCGGCCAGCAGCAACGCATCGCCCTCGCCCGTGCCCTCGCCGCGGAACGCAGCATCCTGTTGCTCGATGAACCGTTCGCCGCGCTCGATGCAGGGCTCCGCGACCGGCTTCAGGCGGATCTGCGCCGGCTGCGCGCGGAACTCGACCTCACCGTCCTGCTCGTTACACACCGGCTGGAGGACGCGTTCGCCATCGGCGACCGGCTTGCCGTGGTGCGAAAGGGACGCATCGAGCAGGTCGGGCCGGTAGGCGATGTGTTCCGCCGCCCGGCGACGCGAGGTGTGGCCGAGATCATGGGCATCCGCAATCTCATCACGGCCCGTGTAGCCTCTGCCGACGGCACCGCACTCACGCTCGAGTGGGATGGCCTGCGGCTCGAGATGCCGCATGTCCCTGATGTCCGGGCCAATCAGGATGTCACTGCATACATCCGTCCGGAGGACGTGAAGATCGTCTATCCGGACCGGCCGCTCAGCGACGCCGTCGCGCACAATGTCTTCGACGCACGCGTCACGTCGCACCATGAGAGCGCGGCCATGCGGGTGTTGAGCGTGCAGCTGGAGAACGGACGGGAACTGGAAGTGCGCTTTCCCGCGTTGAGCTATCGGCCGATCCGCCTGGAGCCGGGCGACACCGTGCGGGTTGCGTTGCGACGCGAGGGGCTGCTCCTGCTGCACTCGACGGACACCGGGGCCGGCTCGACTTAACGCACGAGTTCGCGCAGCGAACTGACCGCGTCCACCTCGGCCAGGATGTAATACGCTCTGCGAGCCGCCGGCTGTCCCCGGACCACGAATCCGTTCACAGCATCGGCCTGCGGAAGATTGCCATCTGGGTTGGTGTGCCGTACCAGGCGTGCGCGGGGCCGATGCCCTCGAACTGCACGTCGTACCCGTTGCGCACAGCGACACCGGCGGCCCACGCTTCGAAGCGACCGCGCTCCCATTCGAACCGGTGATGAGGATGCCGGTACTCCCCGGGTGCCAGCCCGTAGAGACGGTTGTATTCCCGGTTGGGCGTCGTGATCGCGATGAGAGCGGGGTGCAGCGCAAACACCGCACGCTCGAGCTGCGACAGATGAGATGGGTTCAGATGCTCGATGGTCTCGACCAGCGCCACCGCGTCGACAGCCGGCAGGCCCTTCTGTGCATCGGTGATGCTCCCCGCGCGGAGTGTCCACCGGCCGCTGTTGCGCGGCGTGTCGAGCCGTCGGCGTGCGGCGTACAGTGCGAATGGCGAGTTGTCCACGCCGACCACGCGCCGCACGCTGGATTCCAGCAGCAGCCGTTCGATCAGCGCCCCGGATCCGCAGCCGAGGTCCAGCAGCAGGTCGGCTGTGCCGCCGAGCAGATGTTCCGCCACGGCATCGAGCCTCTCGTCATGCAGAGCCGTACTGGTCCCCCAGCCGAGCGTGCTGCCGTCGATCACTCCGTCGATCCAGCAGCGGTCGCTTCGTCCAGCCGGGCTGCATCGGTCCGGATGGCTAGTTCCAGCTCGTGTACAAGATCGGCGCGATCCACGGAGCCGCCGCCGTACAGCGCATCACGAAGTTGTCCGGTCAGCGGCGTCGAGTAACGATGCGCTGCGTCGTCTCCACCCGTTCGCTCGAACTCGAGGAGAACCGCCGCGGGCGCGCCGGGCCCGGCAGTGGTCGCGACGAAGACGTTCCAGATCGCGCCATCGCGCAGGATGTGCGTGAGGTGAATGCGCGAGGATCCGCTCTGTGCTGCGGGTTGCGTGACTGCCCGGCCGGCAGCGCGTGGCGTTCGCTCCACGCCTGCTTTCCGGGAGGTGCCAGCGGAGTCGCGCCGGCTTCCCCTGGGTTTCATTTCTGCGGAAGACATCCGTCGAGGCGCTGTGCAGCCTCGCCGACGGATTCACCGTCACCGGTCATAACCTGCTCCTGTGCATTGTGGGTGGCCCCGAACGGAGGCGGAGTCCGGACGACGAGGTGAGAACGCGTAGTCCCACGCTCCAGGCTTCAGGGCCAGGTTACTGATACGCCGCTCGGCCGAACAAGTGCCGAGGGCAAGGGCAGAGGCGATGGCGTTCAGCGGCCATCAGTCGCCATCTCATCCAGCACCCGCGCGTGTATGGCCAGCGCGTTCTGGTCGTACAGGACGAAGCGGATGCACCTGACCGATTGCAGTGTGGAAGCCAGGCCGGCGACTGTCCCGAGTCCGATCGCTGCGGCACGGTCCATAGGGAACCCGAAGGCTCCGGTCGAAATCGCGGGGAAGGCCACCGAACGGAGGCCTTCAACCTCCGCGAGTTCGAGCGCGTTTCGATAGCACGAAGCCAGCAGGACGTCGGAGGGCTCGTCGCGGCCGTAGACAGGGCCGAGGCAGTGAATGACGTAGGGATTCGGAAGGCGGTGACCGGAAGTCAGCACGGCCTCTCCGGGTCGGATCGGGGCCAGCGGGCGCGCCTCCTCCTCCAACCCCGGACCGGCGGCGCGGTGCAGCGCTCCGGCGACGCCTCCACCTATTCGCAACTCCGCGTTGGCAGCATTCACGACCGCGTCGATGTCGTGCTGCGCAGCGATGTCGCCGATGGTCAACTCGATCGTGACCGATTCAATCTGGTACTTCGTCATTGAGTTCATTCTCTCTCTCCCCAGCTGTCTGTCATGCCGCAACTGGTGTTCCCGTCAGGGTTGGATTGCTGATCGAGACAGCGCTCGCCTGCGGGGGATCGGACAACAGCTCGGCTCGCGCACGCTGGGAGCAGGAGTCGGCCGAAGATCACCCGCCTCCGGGGGTGTGTGAGGGCATGAGCGGGCGCCTCGGCAGGCACACTCTCGTGCGCCAGTGTATCCGTGAATGGCATGAGCCCAGGCGATGTCGCGTCGGCAGTCATCTGGAGGACCGGTAAGATACTCGCGACCGGTCCTCGCCCAGCGAGCTGGATTACGCGGGATCGCGCGTGAGGCCTTCCTATCGCAACCGCGCCGCGCCGGTGACGAGTCCGACTTTTCCGGTCGAGCGCCCCATTCGTGTCCCTCCGTCAGTGACTGATGCCGATTGCGGCCACGCGATGAAGCGTGCGGGGTGCTTCGGCCCGATGCAAGCGCTCAGGATGCCCGTCGCCGCCTCATTGCATGGCAGCGAAGACCCCCAGCATCGCCGTCAGGATGATCATCCAGTGGATGATGATGCCGGGGAGGAGCCGCCGGGTCGCCACGAAGAGTGCGCCCAGCACCAGACCCCATCCCAGGAACCACCAGAACTGGTCCAGCGACTTGAGGCCGTGCTGGAACACGAAGGGGATCGCGGCGATGGGCACCGCGAGCCAGCGGTGGATACGCAGCGCCTCCAGCGCGCGGATCGCGAAGCCGCGGTACGTGATCTCCTCGCTCAGGCCGGCCGCGAAGGCCATCACCAGGAAGACCAGCCGCTTGACGGTGGTATCCGGGTATAGCCCGGGGAGCGCCGCCAGCTTCGCCGGGTCGAGCGCCACCTGCGTCAGCGAAAGCTCCACGAAGGCGAAGAGCGCCAGCGCGGCCGCCGCGTATCCCGCCACCAGGCGCGCCGTGCCACGGCGCGTCAGGCCGTAACCGATCTCCCGGAACGTCCAGCCGGAATGGGCGAGCACGCGGGCAATGATCCCGATCTTCGCCGCGTAAAGCAGGGTGGCCCCCGTCCAGAACGTGATGAAGAAGTCCACGCCCGGGATGCTCAACACGTCGCGGTGAAGGAGCGCCTGTGAATAGATCCAGAAGATGGCCGGGAAGCCGAGGAGGACCGCGGCCACGTGGACGGCCGGAATCGGGGACCGCGGCGTCGCCGTGCCGGCGTGCTCGGTGGCGGCCGGAGCGGCGGAGGCCGCCGGGGTCGAGTCTGGGTGCGACTCAGCGATGTTCATCATAAGCGGGTTCGCCGGTGGTTCGAGCGGACGTTCGAGCGTCGGGACCGTTTCCCGGCGGGCGTCCGGGGTTGATGTTATGCAACATGTTGCTTATAGTCAAGCGTCCGTTCGTGCACACCTCAGGAGATCGCGCAAGACATGGCGCTCAAACACGTCATCCTCACCGTGCTCCACGAGGGGCCGGCCACCGGTTACGAGATCGTCAAGGCGTTCGACGACGTGATGGGGTACTTCTGGAACGCCTCGCACCAGCAGGTCTATCACGACCTGGGACGCCTCACCGAGGCGGGGCTGGTGCGCTTCACTGAGGTCAGCCAGGATCACCGGCCCGACAAGAAGGTCTATGAGCTCACCTCCGAGGGCAGGGATGCGCTCCGCCATTGGGTGGAGGCGCCGATGAAGCCGCAACGGACGCAGGACGAGCTACTGGTGCGGCTCCTGGCAGGGGAGCGGGTGGGGTCGCAGGGGATGGAGGATCTGGTGGCCAGCCAGCGTACGCTCCACGAGGAGAAGCTGCGGACCTACCTGGCCATCGAGGCGGAGCACTTTCGCGAGGTGCCGCTGGAAGCGCTGCCGCCGGAGCACCGGCTGGTCTACATGACGCTCCGTCGCGGCATCCTTGGCGAGCGCGCCTGGCTGGCCTGGGCCGACGAGGTTGAGGCGGTGCTGGCGACGATGCGGGAGTAGCCTCGCTGCCTCTTGCGCCCGTACCTCGTGGGCGTTCGGTTTCCCACGCCCGATCACGCGACTCCCGTCGGTCGCCCCACCACTGGCACCGCCCATGGCCGACCCCCGGGGGCAACCGCCCGCCCTCCCGCTCCTCGAGACCAAGCTCTACCTCCCCCGGTGGCGCACCGGTATGGTGCCGCGGCCGCGGCTGGTCGCGCGTCTTCACGAGAGGGGCGAGGAGCGACTCACCCTGATCTCGGCGCCACCCGGCTTCGGCAAGACGACGCTGCTGGCCGGGTGGCTGGCCGGAGCGAAGGGCGATGGGAGCTCCGCGGCGTGGGGATCGCTCGACCCTGGGGACAATGACCCGGCACTCTTCTGGAGCTACGCCTTCGCGGCTCTTCAGCGTGCGTGCCCGGGGCTGGGGGCGGGGGCCCTGGCGCGCCTCCATTCGCCGCAGCCGCTCGCGATCGAGGAGCTGCTGGCGGCGCTGATCAACGAAATCGACGCCGGGGATGGCGACGTCGCACTCGTCCTCGACGATTTCCACGTGATCGAGGCCGAAGCGATCCACCACGCGGTCGCTTACCTGCTCGACCACCTTCCGGCGCGCCTGCGGCTGGTGATCGCCAGCCGCACTGACCCTCCGCTCCCCCTGGGGCGGCTGCGCGCCCGCGGCCAGCTTGTCGAGTTGCGCGCCGCCGATCTCCGCTTCATCGCGAGAGAGGCTGCCGCCTTTCTCAACCGGACGATGCGGCTCGGCTTGTTGCCAGCCG
>JAGTUV010000348.1 GCA_018224305.1 Gemmatimonadota bacterium | reverse complement strand
TCGTCAGGCTGCGGCGGTGCGAACGGATCAGCGACCACGCCTCTTCCTTCACGTTCGTCAGTTTGACTTTTGCCATCAGACCGTCGCTTCTCCCTCATTCGCGGCGTAGCGCCGGTGAAGTTGAACGGGCTCTTCTGCCTTGCCCCGCAGCTTCAGGTTGAGCATCTCCACCAGCACTGAAAACGCCATTGCGAAGTAAATGTAACCCTTCGATATGTGCTGCTCGAATCCTTCGGCAATCAGTGTGACTCCGATCAGGAGCAGGAAGCTGAGCGCCAGCATCTTCACGGTCGGGTGTCGTTCCACGAACCGGCTGATCGGCCCGGCGAAGAACATCATGAAACCCACAGCTACAACCACCGCCGCGATCATGACTTCCACGTGTCGGACCATGCCGACGGCAGTGATGACGGAGTCGAGCGAGAACACGATGTCGAGGAGAAGAATCTGAAAGATCACGGCGGCAAACGTCGGCGGGATGCGTTTCGATTTCTCGCCGTGCTCGCCTTCGAGCTTGTCATGGATCTCGTACGTACTCTTTGCCACAAGAAACAGCCCTCCCACGATCATGATCAGGTCACGGCCGGAGATCTCGTGGGCGAATACGGCGAACAGCGGAGCCGTGAGTTTGACGATCCACGCAATAACCAGCAGCAGCAGTATCCGCATCACCATCGCCAGGCCGAGGCCAATCGTGCGCGCACGGGGTTGCTGCGACGCGGGCAGCTTGCCGGACAGAATCGAGATGAAGACGATGTTGTCGATTCCGAGCACGATCTCGAGCACGGTCAGCGTCGCAAACGCGATCCAGACAGATGGGTCCGAGAGCAGTTCCATACGGGTCCTGATTGTAAGAGTGATTACCGGACCGGGCCTGCTTCGCGAAGGTCTGACCAAGGAGACCGTCGCGGAGCCGGCGTCCGGGCGAGCCCGATCCTCAAACCTTAAGCTAAAGCACGTTCTCCGAAGCAGCCAGCGGCTGTGGGAACGACGATCGGACTGACATGCTACGAGGCCGCACCGGCAACGGACCTCGCCGGCTACGAGGCCGCACCGGCAACAGACCTCGCCGGCAAACATGTCACGGCGTCGCCCCCGGCCCGAACGCCAGAGGCGGACGGCAGACGGCCATGATCCGCTGGCACGCCATCTGCCCCTTTTGTGCATGACCCGTAAATAAGCGAGGGAACAGGCGATGATCATAGACTGCCACACACATCTGAACCGTTATGGCGATGGTGAGTCCCGCGACCTCGGAGAGCGATACCGGCTTCTCCGTTCCGAAATGGACCGGCACGGGGTGGACTACGCGCTGGTGCTGTCCAGTTATCTCGGCAACGCGGACCGGCCGAATGCCAACGAGATTCTCGATGTGGTGGGCGACGATCCGCACATTGGCGTCGTCGCTGCCGTCAGCTACCTGAACTATCGTGCCGCCGACCTGGCCGAGCTTCGTATGCTGCTCAGTGCGGGTCTGATCAAGGGACTCAAGCTGTACCCGGGCTATGAACCGTTCTACGTGCACGACGCGCGGATGCGTGTGGTCTACGAACTCGCGGCCGAGTTCAGCGCACCCGTCATGATCCACACAGGCGACACGTACGATCCGAAAGGGAAGGTGAAGTATGCGCATCCCCTCGAGGTGGACGAAGTCGCCGTCGATTTCCGGGATGTGACGTTCGTGATCTGCCACCTGGGCAACCCGTGGATCACGGACGCGATGGAGGTGATCTACAAGAATCCGAACGTGGTGGGCGACATTTCCGGTTTCACGCTGGGTCACTTCGAGGAGCGCTTCGAGAAGTTCATGCTCCAGCAGGTGAACGAGGTGGTCGCGTTCGCTGGTGATCCCTCGAAGCTGCTCTACGGCACGGACTGGCCGATCTGCGACATGGGCAGCTATCAGCGATTCGTTCGCAACCTGCATCTCTCGCCCGACGAAACCGAGCTGGTGCTGTGGCGCAACTCGGCGAAGCTGTTCCGCATCGATACGGACAAGATCCCGAAGGTGGAGCGCACCGGCCAATCGATGCGGGTCGAGGCACAGCCGTGACCGTGCCCGTGCGGATCGTTGAGATCCGCGATGAACGGGAACCGCTCGCCGAAGCCGCGCTCGACCTCATAGCTGAAATGTTCGCCGCGCATGAACGCCAGCCGATTTCCGAACTGCGTTCCGAGATCGCGGAGCGCAGACTCGGCGTACTCTCCGGCTACAACTTCCACCTGCTGACTGCGGTCTACGATGGCGAGACTGTCCCCGCCGGCACGATTGCGGGGCTGTATCTCGACGGCGTCAACGCCGGCTTCATCACGTACCTGGCAGTGCGCAAGCAGTACCGCGGTCAGCGTCTGGCGCGCGTCCTCAGGCCCCGGCTGATCGAGGTGTTCCGGGCCGACTCACGTCGCGAGGAATATGACGACCTCGCCTGGGTCCTCGGTGAAGTCCGCGCCAACAGCCCGTGGCTCAGGCGTCTCGTGCAGACACGAGGCGCGATCCCGTTCGATCTCGACTACTACCATCCTGGCATGTCGCTGGGCGGACCGGAGCGCTATGTGCTGTACCGGCAGCCGATCGGCGATCACCGGCGCGAACTGCCCGCCGAACTGGTCAGGCGCACGCTGTTCGCGATATATCGTCGCGGCTACCGCGTGCGTTACCCTCTGAACCGGGACATATTCAACAACATGCTCGAACAGCTGAAAGGCCGTGATTATGTCGGGCCGCATCCGGACTACGCGAGCCTGCTTGCGGAGACAGCGTCATCGCAGCCCTGACGACCGACTTCACGTTGCTCCTCGCAACGCTTCCGGTCCCAGTACCAGACCCTCTCCTCCGGCACTCAACCCGTACGCGGCAAGCCCCCGTGCAAGCTCCGTGGCACTGAGCGTCGCATACCGTTGCTGCACTCCGTTCGCACCGAGCGCACCGGCGATGCGCAGGGCGCCGTCCAGTACCGCCGCTGCCGCGCGCTCGAGCGGACGAGGCTCGGTGCGATCACTGCCCGTGATGAACATCGGCCGCGCGATCGTCCAGGCGACGCCGCTCGCACGCAGTTCCTCCTCGAAACGCCAGCGGACTCGCAGGTATGCTGCGCGCGCGGATGGGCCCACCCAGGCCGACGACAGGTAGACGAAGCGGGCGTGCGGCACGGACCGCTGCACTGCGCGGAGCAGCATTGCGGACAGGCCGTAGTCCACAGTCTCGTAGGAGTCACTGCCGCCGGAGCGCCGCATGCGTGCGCGGGTGGTGCCGAGCAGGGCGAACACGACAGTGGGTGCGGCAGCAGACAGTGTGCGCGCGAGTGCATTTTCGTCCCACGGCGTGGAATCCACGAGCGCGCCGGCAGCGCCGAACTCGTTGTGCCAGCCGTCGAGTCGTTCCGAGTCCGGCCTGATGTGGGCGATGGTGGTCACGCCCAGGCGCCGGAGCTCGCCGATCAGCGCGCGCCCGGTGTAGCCCGTTGCACCCGCGACGAATGCCGTCCCGTACATGGTGACAGTCACGGCCGATCCCTGTACCTTGGTTCGCATGTCCATGCCATTGACTCTCTCCGGCTTCGCACGCCGCTGCTCGACCGCGCTGTTGTTCGCGGTCGTGTTCCTGGTGCCCGCCGCAGCGCACGCGCATATCCGCCTGGACGCCTCGTCGCCGGCACGGGATGAAGTGCTGACGGTGATGCCGTTGCATCTGCGCCTGCTGTTTTCCGGCACCATCGAAGCGCGCTACACGAGTGTGATACTGATCGCGCCGGACGGCGCACGCGTACCGACCGGCGCTGTCGTGTTCGTGGACGGATCCGACCGCGAAATCTCGCTCAGTCTGCCCGCCATCGATCAGCCAGGCACGTGGACCGTCGCCTGGCGAACGGCCGGTGCGGACGGCCACGTGCTCGAAGGATCCTATACGTTCGTGCTCGCGCCGGACACTGGTACGTCGCGGGAACGGGACCCGGCGGGTGGGGTGGACACTACGCAGCTGCCGGCCGGCGACACGGCGATACCGTTGCAGGCGGGCGGCCATGCGCACGGGGATCACGAGGATCCCGAGTCCGTCGGAGGCGCCCGCGACGCGATCGGTCGAGGCCTGCACTTCACTGCATTGATCCTGCTGCTCGGAGGCGTCACGTTCCGTGCGCT
>JAGTUV010000347.1 GCA_018224305.1 Gemmatimonadota bacterium | reverse complement strand
CACACCCGCAAACGATCCCACTCCCAATCCCACTCCCGGGAACTTGACAGCCCGCCCCACCTGCCATATGCTTCAAAGCTATTTGCAGGATGCCACTACCAGGGTCAGTATGAAAACGTACACGCCGAAGGTCACAGATATCCAGCGCCGCTGGCTCGTCGTCGATGCAGAGAACAAGGTTCTCGGCCGGCTCGCCAGTGAAGTCGCTCAGCTGCTGCGCGGCAAGCACAAGCCGATGTTCACGCCGCACCTCGACACCGGCGATTTCGTGATCGTCGTCAATGCCGAGAAGGTGCGGCTGACGGGCAGCAAGGCGGAGAAGAAGACCTACTTCCGTCACACGGGCTACATGGGTGGCGAGAAGCACATCCCGTTCAAGGACATGCAGGCGAAGCACCCGGACCGGATCATCGATCTGGCGGTGAAGGGGATGCTGCCGAAGAACAACCTGGGCCGCCTGATGCGTCGCAAGCTCAAGATATACGCAGGACCGGACCACCCGCACGAGGCGCAGCAGCCGGAAGCGATCGAGATCTGATATGGCGACTGAACAGTTTCACGGCCTCGGCCGACGGAAGACGAGCGTTGCGCGTGTGTGGATGAAGCCGGGCACGGGCACATGGACGGTCAACGGCCGCACGTTCGAGGATTATTTCCCGCGTCCGGCGCATCAGACGCATGCGGAAGAGCCACTCGTCGCCACGGGCACGAAGGGCCAGTTCGACGTGAAGGTGAACGTGGACGGCGGCGGGCAGACGGGCCAGGCCGGCGCAGTACGGCTCGGCATCGCGCGCGCGCTGATCAAGTATGACGAGGAACTGCGGCTGGCGCTGCGCGAGAAGCGCATGCTGACGCGCGACCCGCGCGAGGTGGAGCGCAAGAAGCCCGGCCGTCCGAAGGCCCGCAAGCGCTTCCAGTTCTCGAAGCGGTAACAGCGGAGAGCGGCAGGATGGTGGGGTGCACTCCCCCTCACCCTGCTCCTCACCCTGCATTTTTCACACTGCCGGACGGTACCGCTGGGGTCCCCGGATACGGGGTCGGCGGCCGGAAGAAGGCGGTGGAAGCGATCGGCGCGCTGTGCGTCGTATCGGATAACCCCCGGGCGCTGGTCGAGCCGGCGCCGAGTGAAGGCAAGCGACGTAATGGCGGAAACCCAGGTACAGGATCTGTTGGAGGCCGGCGTCCACTTCGGCCACCAGAGCAGCCGTTGGAACCCGAAGATGAAGCGCTACATCTTCGCGGCACGCAACGGAATCCACATCATCGATCTCCAGAAGACACTGAAGGCGCTGGAAGAGGCGAAGGCGGCGACGCGTGCAGTCACGCTCGACGGCAATCGTGTCCTCTTCGTGTGCACGAAGCGTCAGCTGCGCCCGATCATCGAGGCCGAGGCCGAGCGCTGTGGTGCGTTCTGGGTCACGGAGCGATGGCTCGGCGGCATGCTGACGAACTTCACGACGATCAAGAAGCAGATCCGCCGCCTGAAGGAGCTGGATCGCGGCCTCGAGGAGGGCGCGTACGAGTTCTACACGAAGAAGGAGCAGCTGCTGCTCCAGCGCGAGCGTGACAAGCTTGCGAAGTACATGGGCGGCGTGAAGGAGATGGGTCGTCTGCCGGGCGCGCTGTTCGTCGTCGACGCGCGGAAGGAACTGATCGCGGTCAAGGAAGCCCGCAAGCTGGGCATTCCGGTGATCGCGATTGCCGATACGAACGCGGACCCGGACCTGATCGACTACGCGGTGCCGGGTAACGATGACGCGATCCGTTCAGTGCAGCTGATTGCCGGGGCGATCGCCGACGCGATCGAGCAGGGCCGGCGCGAGCTGCCGCCGGAAGCGCGCCGTCGCGCGGATGAGGTCGAGGCGGTCACGTACTCCTCGGAGGGCGGGCTGGCACAGGACACGTCGGCACAGGATGGCGACAAGAGCAAGCGTCGTCGTCCGCGTCGCAAGCGTCGTCCGCGTCCGGAAGTCATCGCGAACCTGCGCGTCCCCGGCGAGGTGGAGGCCGAGGGCGACGATGGCGATTCCGAGACGGAAGAGGCATAGCCGCTGCACGCGGCCGCACGGGTGACCGCGCGGCGCAACACTCGCTCGGCGCAACACTCGCTCGGCGTGAACATTCGAGAAGCGCTGCAGCGCTGCACCTGTGCGGCAGCCCTGCGGCGCTTTTCTGCAAATGGCAAACTGGTCACAGTGGATCCGGTTCGGATCTGAATATCAGGGGAGACGGTTACATGGCGACGACGATTGGTGCGGGACAGGTGAAGGAACTCCGCGAGCGGACGGGTGCGGGGATGATGGAGTGCAAGAAGGCGCTCGAAGAGGCGAACGGCAGCATGGAGGCGGCGATCGACCTGCTGCGTGCCCGCGGTGCTGCGAAGGCCGCGAAGCGTGCCGAGCGCGAGACCCGTGAAGGCACGATCGGCAGCTACGTCCACACGAACGGCAGGATCGGCGTGATGGTCGAGGTGCAGTGCGAGACGGACTTCGTATCGCGCAACGACACGTTCCAGCAGCTCGCGCGCGACCTGGCGATGCACATCGCGGCCGCAGCGCCGCTGGCGCTCGATGCGGACGGGATCCCGGCCGATGTCGTGGAGCGCGAGCGCGCCGTGTACCTCGAGCAGGTGAAGCAGGAAGGCAAGCCCGAGAAGATGCAGGAAAAGATCGTCGAGGGTAAGCTGCGCAAGTTCTTCCAGGAGTCCACGCTGATGGACCAGGTCTTCGTGAAGGACCCGGCCGGCAAGCTGACGATCCGGCAGCTGGTCGAGGACGCATCGCTCAAGACGGGCGAGAAGGTGGTGGTGAGCCGTTTCGTCCGATACCAGCTGGGCGAGTGATCGCCTGGAGATGACTGACCACGACCTGAAGTACAAGCGCGTTGTACTCAAGCTCAGCGGTGAAGCGCTCGCGGGCGAGCAGGGATTCGGCATATCGCCGCCGGTCGTGGACCGGCTGACGGACGAGATCCAGTCCCTGCACGGCCTCGGTGTCGACATCGGTCTGGTGATCGGTGGCGGCAACATCGTGCGAGGAACACAGGCCAGCCAGCAGGGCATGGACCGGGTCAGCGCCGACTACATGGGCATGCTCGCCACCATCATCAATGCCCTCGCCGTCCAGGACCTGCTCGACCGCAAGGGTGTGGAGACGCGCGTGATGACCGCTATCCGCATGGAAGCGCTCGCCGAGCCGTACATCCGCCGTCGTGCACTGCGTCACCTGGAGAAGCGCCGTGTCGTGATCTTCGCGGGTGGCACCGGCAATCCGTACTTCTCGACGGATACGGCCGCGGTACTGCGCGCCATCGAGATCCACGCGGACCTGCTGATCAAGGCGACGAAGGTCAACGGGATCTACTCGGCCGATCCGGAGAAGGATCCGAACGCGGAGTTCATTCCGCGCCTGACCTATCATGATGTACTCACGCGCGACCTGAAGGTGATGGACGCCGCGGCGGTGTCGCTGTGCCGGGAGAACCGGCTGCCGATCATTGTGCTCAACATCGGCGAGCGCGGCGCAGTGGCGGCCGCGCTCCGCGGCGAGACGCGCGGCACCATGGTCACCGCCTGAGCCACGGCACGGCCGGACGGCTGGTATCGGTGGGCGAGGCTCCGTATTCTTGTGCAGTGTGCACACAAATCAACAGGCAGACGGGGAGGGGATGAATGCCAACGTACCGTGAGGCACAGTCGCAGATGGAT
>JAGTUV010000346.1 GCA_018224305.1 Gemmatimonadota bacterium | reverse complement strand
TGTCCACCAGTTCCACCAGGCACGTCAGAATCTGGAGCAGTGGATGCCCCTGGCCGCCTCTACCCTGGCGCGCACTGTTCGGGGCGCTGCTCTCGTGACGGCACCCCATTCGCGGAGAGCGCCGGCAGAGTTCGGCGGTTCCGACGGCCGCTGCGGCGCAATCCTGATCTGGATGCCCCGCTCCTGACTCGTCACTGCGCGATGCCCAGCTCCATCTGACGCGGCGATCCTGCAACCGCCGCCTCGTGGTCCAGCAGGTACTTCTTTCGTTCGATGCCGCCGGCGTAACCGGTCAACGTTCCATCCGCACCGATCACGCGATGACAGGGCACGACAATGCCGATCGGGTTCGTGCGATTCGCAGCGCCGACGGCACGTGCGGAACCTGGATGTCCGAGCGATGCCGCAAGTGCGCCGTACGATGTCGTCTCTCCGAACGGGATCTTCACGAGCGCTGCCCATACCTGGCTCTGGAATGCGCTGCCGCGCGGCGCGAGCGCGAGCGAGAACTCGCGGAGCTCACCGGCGAAATAAGCGGTGAGCTGGTCGCGTGCGTCGGCGAGCCGGTCATCATCCTCGATCCACTCGCCGGCGCGCGCGATCACGCTCGCCGCGGGTCGCATCGTTATGCCTGTAATCGCAGTGCCGTCCGAAACGATCGTGACGGGACCGACCGGTGTCGACAGCTCGGAGTAGTAACGCATTGAATCACCCACTGGTAATGGTCGAGAGACTGTCCCACAGATAGATCGCGGCGTATGCGCGCCAGGGCCGCCACGATTCCGCCCGCGCAGCGGGATCGATGCCGGGCAGCGCGTGCCGGATGCCGAGGTCGGTCGCGGGGAATGCGTCCGGCCAGTGGTAGCCGCGCATCGCCACGTACTCCGCGGTCCAGGGTCCGATGCCGGGCACGCGCTCCAGCGCTTCCCTGGCCGCCGCAATGTCTGCCGTCGGCGCGAAGCTGATGTCGCCGTCAGCGACACTTCGTGCGAGCAGGACGACCGTGCGGGCCCGAGACAGCGGCATGCCGAGCGCGCTGATCTCCATCGGGTCGAGTCCGGCCAGGCGCTGCGGTGAGGCGGAGAGCCGGCTGATGCCATCGATACCGCTGAGCGGCTCACCGTACGCGGCGTGCAGCCGTCCGGCGAGCGTCCGTGCGGCGGCCACGCTGATCTGCTGACCGAGCACTCCACGCACGGCCAGTTCGAAACCGTCGGTCGCGCCCGGCAGTCGAAGCCCGGGCCGTCGTCGCACGAGCGGCCCCATGATCGGGTCTGCGGCGAAGTGCTCGCTGAGCATGTCCGGCTCGGCATCGAGATCAAACATGCGACGTACGGCCGCGCGGACGGGGATCAGGGCGGGCAGCAGCGAGTCGGAGATCTCGACCTCGAGCGCGTTGTCGTGCCGTGCGGCCGGACGCACCGTGAACCAGCCGGTGTGTTCACCGGCGCGCCCGGCGCGCATCGACCGCGTGTATGCGCCGTCCGCGACCCGCTCGATGCCCGGGATCGCTCGTACCGCCAGGAACCCGAGCAGCCACTCCCAGTCGTATGGCGGACGGTACTCGAACAGCAGCCGCAGCGAGCCGGGCACCTGCGCGCCGGCCTGGCGCGTTCGGCGCATGCCGGACGGACTCAGCCGGTAGCGCGTTCGGAACAGCGCATTGAACCGGCTCAGGCTCGAGAACCCGCTCGCATACGCGACGCGTGACACCGGCAGCTTCGTCTCCGTGAGCAGTTGCTTTGCGAGCAGCAGCCGCTGCGTCTGCGCGAGCTCGACGGGTGACGCTCCGAACTCCGCACTGACGACGCGTCGCAGGTGGCGTTCACCGACACACAGATCCCGTGCGACGTCCGCGACCGATCGCCCATCGAGCGCGCCAGCCGCGATCCGCGCGTAGGCGGCGCGCGCAAGTCGGTCCGTCGCATCCGTCAGCGATCGCCCCGGCGCCAGTTCCGGCCGGCACTTCAGACACGGCCGGTATCCGCCGCCCTCCGCTTCCGCCGCAGTCCGGAAGAACGTGCAGTTGCGCGCCAGCGGCAGCTTCACGCGGCAGACCGGCCGACAGTAGATCATCGTGGAGCTGACGCCGACGAAGAACGTTCCGTCGAAGCGCCGGTCCCGCGACTGCAATGCGTTATAGAGTGCGTCCGGTACCATGTCTTCCCCTGCGCCGTGTACGCCACCAATATAGCGCTGCCGGCGCCACAGACTCACCGTTTTCGGACATGCCATGGAAAGGCGCCGTTTGCAGTGGCAGGGCTCGGTGCATACTGTTGTGCGCCCGTTGCCCGGAGCGCGCGTCCGGGCCGGCCGCCGGCCTCCGCCCGGTGGCAGGGGATGACGACGGGCCATGGATCGAATCACAGCATCAGGTTTGCATGAGCGTCCCCGTAAAAAGACCGACGATTCCTGCCCGGTTCTGGATATTCGCGATCGCGAGCATCTTCCTCGCACACGTCCTCGATCCGATCGCGTTCCGTTATCTGCGTATCGAGAACGTGTACGGGGACGATTTCGGAAGGATGCTGCGCGTGATGGGATACGTGCCGCTGTGGCTGGCAGTCGGCGCGGCACTGATGCTCGAGGAACGCACACCGTGGCGCCGCATGCCCCGTTCGCGGGGCGGGCTGATCATCGCCGGTTCAATCGTAGGCGGGGCCGCAGCGGAATTCCTGAAGCTCATCCTGAAGCGCCGTCGCCCAGGCGAGCTCGGCGAGTACGTGTTTCGCCCGTTTGCGGAGCGCACGTTCTCGACTGGCGGGCTCGGCATGCCGAGCAGCCACGCGCTCGTCGCATTCGGCGCCGCCGCAGTGCTCTCCCGCGTCTACCCGCGGGCCCGCATCGTCTGGTGGGGGCTCGCCTGGGGCTGCGGGCTCTCGCGTGTTGCCGCGGGCGCCCATTTCCTGAGCGACGTCGTCGTCGCGGCCTGCATCGGCTGGCTCGTCGGCGCCGTCGTCTGGCGCTGGCGCGATCCGGCGACCGACGCGCCGGATTCCGACCCGGGGCGCACCCCCGCTACCGCCGGGGCTGCGTGATCGACGAGAGCGCCGCCTCCAGTCCCGCAAGTGCGGCTTCAACGGCAACCCGGTCCGCGGCATTCAGGCAGTCAGTCACTCGCGTCATGCGTGCCACCCGCGCCCGCCGTCCCGCTTCCAGCGCCCTTCGGCCCTTCGCGGTCGCGGCCAGGTGGCTGACGCGACCGTCCGACCGGTCCCTCCGCCGGCGCACGTAGCCGTCCCGCTCCAGCCCCTGAAGCAGCCGCGTCATCGTCGGCGCCGTCACCTGCTCCGCAGCCGCCAGTTCCGTGACCGTCCGCGATCCGCCGAACACGAGTACCGACAGCACGGACAGGCGGGCAGCGCTCAGACCCGTCGCAGCGTCATCCGCTCGCGCAAAGCGCAGCAAGTGGATCGCAAGCGAATGAAGCCGGTCGGCCAGAGATCGGTCCATCATCATTCACCCTTGCCCCATCGGAGCCGCAATGTCATTATTTAGTCAAGCTAAATAGTTGTCCCCACGCGGACAAGGCGGAGGCTGATATGGCAGCCGGAATCCGGAGGATAGGTCAGATCGCGATCACTGTCGGCGATGTGGATCGTGCGCGCACGTTCTATCGAGACGTGCTCGGGCTTCGACACCTCTTCGATGCGCCGCCGAAGATGTCGTTCTTCGACTGCGATGGGATCCGTCTGCTGCTGGGCGAGCCCGAGCCGGGGGAAGCGGTGCGACACGCGTCGATCCTCTATCTGGACGTCGCGGACATTACGGCATCGCATGAGCAACTCGCTGGACGGGGCGTGCAATTCGATGTACCACCGCACAAGGTGGCCGATCTGGGCGATCGTGAATTGTGGCTGGCGTCCTTCCGTGACAGCGAGGACAACGTGCTGGCCCTGATGAGCGAGGTACCGGCCGGGTGACGCGGACGACTGGGGCCTTCTGCGCGGGCTGAATGAGCGGCAGGTAGTGCGGGTGTGCCGGGGTCCGGCGTCCCCGCCGTGTCTCAGAAACCCGGCGAGATCAATCCGCGAATCCGCTTGACACCCGCCCGTGTCCCGACGCCGGTGGCGATCCCGAACACGATTGCGGTACCGGCACCGACGATGGGCAGGACCCAGACGATCGGAGCGGCGATGGCGGTCGCGGCGATGCCGGCGACGATGGGTGCCGCCGGCGACCGGACGGCATCGACGTAGCGGAGGCGGTGAGCGACGAAACTCTTCGAGCGCATGTAGCCGAATCCTGCGGCGCCCGCTGCGGCGGCCATCCCGATCATTCCGGTCATCAGTTCGATCATTGCATCCTCCATCGTTGAACACGTCCGGCCACTGCGTACCCTACGCGCATGGCCGGCGTCAGTTTCAAGTGATGTATGGATGACTGCGGGCGTGAGATCAGCGGATGCGGGCGAGCGAGAGGTTGGCGTGCGTGCCGGTGGGCGCGCTCACGCGGATGACCCCCGAACCGGCAGCAGTGCCGTCGAATATGAACCCGACGGCGGCACCGGGGCCGACGGAGCCCTCCACGGTGGCTGCGACGGAAGGTGAGACACGAGTCCACTGCATTCGCGGATCTTCACCGGCCAGCCGCTCGGGGGCAGGGCGGCTCTCACGCAGCCGGAACTGGTGGTACTGCGTCCATGCCGGCAGACCCGGAGTTCCAATGTCATCGGTGTAGAGTGCAATGCGGGCGCGCGACATCAGATCGGCCAGATTGTTGCCCGGCATCCAGCGCTCGACAACTGCATTGAGTTCCGTGCGCGATGCGCCTGCCAGCAGGAATTCGCGCAACGCGGCCAGCCAGTCACCGCCGTCGACGGCGACCTGATCAGCCAGGTAGTCGAACAGGTACGACGATGTGTGATAGCCGAAATAGATGGAGGAACCCGCGTGCAGATAGGTCGGCACATCATCCAGGAAGTATGCGTTGCCGAAATCGGGATTGCGGGGGAGTACCACGTTGCCGGTACGCGACGGCATGGTAGTGCCGAGCAGCCGCGCCGAGATCGGCAGACGTTCGCTGAACCGCGCGAACCCTTCCACGAGCCAGCGATGGCCGCGGCTGGCCACGTTCATGCCATTGCGCTGCAGCATGCCGAGGTGCCGCATGTGGGCAATCTCGTGCATGAACAGGTTGTCCGCCACGCGCTGCGGGTGCTGGTTCAGACCCTTCGTCGAGCCGTCCGTAGCTACCCAGTAGTCCCACACGAAGTAGTTCGTCACCGAGTAGGTGTATCCCCAGACGTCGTCGGCCGGCATGATAGAATGTACAGCGGTGACGCGGTGCGGCACGCTGGACTCGACGGACAGGTTGTAGCGGCTCTCGAAGAAGATATCCCCCTGGACCCGTGCAGCCGCGTCGTACTGCGCGGCGATCGCAGCGAGCTCTGCATCAGTGAGCGGAGTGTTGTACCCGCCGCCCTCACGCATGAGCGTAGTTGCGAGACGCACATCCTCGGCGATGATCAGGTGATCCGAGACGTGGCGGATCACGGCCTGCTGCGTGCCCGTCGTGATACCAAGTCGCGGAATGCCCTCCATGAGGACCTGTATCGTATCGCCGGTGACCGGGCTTGCAGCCGGGCTGCCGAGGACGATGGAGCGCCCGCCCCGCAGCAGCATCGGTTCGGCAGGCGGTCCGTCGAGTGGTTCGGGTGTGTGCTCGCGGATGCGACCGGCACCGAAGTCCCAGGAGTACGCTTCCGCATCATCGTGCAGGATGGGGTCCGGTATCACGAGAATTTCGCTGCTGCGATCAGCCGCGACACCGGCAGTTGCCGACAGTGGCTCCACACTCAGCGTGAGGGAGAACGGCAGATGGACGTCCAGAAGACCGGGGAACAGCGCCGTGCTGAATCCTCCGGTGAGCGCCATGTTCTCGAACAGCAGCACATACTCGTTGCCAGCGGATGTGGCTGCATCGAACAGCAGGCAGGGATAGGAGGTGGCAGCGGAACTCTTGAGCCGGACGAACTCGCCCAGACCGAGATCCAGCCCGACGAGGGCGGAGCAGTCCGGCGGCAGAGCGGTGGCCTCGAAGATCACCTCGGCACCGGGCAGGCCGTCGACCGTTGCCCGCACAGTATTGCGGCCCGGTGCAGTCCCGAGTAGCCATTCGCCCGTGCGCGCCAGACCGTCGGCGTCGGTGAGCGGGTCCGCGCCCGTGAGCGTGCCACCGCCGGCCTGCACGGTGAATTGGACGCTGACTCCTTCGATCGGCCGGCCCGCAGACGTGGTCACTCGCACCGCGGGCGGCTCGGGCGCGCTCGTGCCGAGTGCGACGTTCTGCGCGATGGCGCTCGCGGCCGTGACTTCAGCAGGCTGCGGCGGATCGACGGGATCGCTGCAAGCTGTCAGGCCGGCAAGGCTCAGAGCGGCTATGAGGGCGGTGTGCCTGGTAATGTGCATTCGTCGCGATTCGTGACCATGACGGAAATGGCGGCCGGCACTCGGGCGACCCTCGTAAGCTAGCCGGATAACCGTCGCGGGGTCAACGGATTGCGGGCAGTCACGACGTGACGTGATCGTTTCGCGCCCGGCGCCATGCGCGTACCTTGGGAACGACACCGGCGTGCTTCCCATGATATGATCGATATGCGTCCGCAGTCCGAAACATGGCTTGCGCTCTCGAGCGAGTTGAGCAGCGTCGAGGTACGACTGATCGAAACGGCGGTGCTGCTGCTGTTCATCATCATGCTTCGCGCCCTCGTAATGCTGGTGTTACGCCGTCAGGTTTCAGACGATCGGACCCGTTACCACTGGCGCAAGGGCATCACATACGCGCTCGGTATCGTCGGGTTGTTCCTGGCCGGCCGCATCTGGTTCGTGGGTTTCCGATCGATCGCTACGTTCCTCGGCATTGCCGCTGCCGGCCTCGTCATCGCGCTCAAGGAGCCGATCTCCAACATCGCCGCGTGGTTCTTCCTCATCTGGCGGCGACCTTTTGTGGTCGGTGACAGGATCCAGGTCAATGATCACGTCGGCGACGTGATCGATGTGCGGATTTTCCAGTTCTCCCTGCTCGAGGTCGGTAACTGGATCGGTGCCGAGCAGAGCACGGGCCGCGTCATCCATGTGCCGAACGGCGTCGTGTTCAATGTCCCTGTCGCCAATTACACGCGCGGGTTTCCGTACATCTGGAACGAGATCGAACTGGTGGTGACGTTCGAGAGCAACTGGCGCGCGGCAAAGGAGCTGCTTCTCGAAGCGGCCATGCAGCACGGGCACTCGCTGAGCGACGAAGCAGAAGCGGAGGTGCTGGCCCTCGGCCGGCGCTTCATGATCTTCTATTCCACGCTCGCACCGACCGTCTACACGCGGATCAGTGAACGCGGCATCGCGTTCGCCATTCGCTACGTCTGTGATCCTCGCGGCCGCCGGGACTCGGAACAGGCGCTGTGGGAGGCGGCACTGGAAGCGTTCGCCCAACGCGATGACATCGACCTCGCCTACCCGACGCAACGCTTCTTCCACAGGGGGCAGGAGGCGCTGACGCTCGGACGGCCGCCGCAGCCCTGAGCACGGCGGGAAGGCCGCGCTACGGCGGGGAACGGACGTTGCATTCTGCCCGGTGCGAGTACGTTATCGTGAACCCGGAGCACTGATTGCCTTCCTCAGACAACGAGTCGCAGCGGGTCCGTCCGCTGCTCATCATCATCAGCAGGTCCGACGCGGTGTCCGCGGACCTCCGCTCGAGGACCCGTGACGTGTGGCGCTGGCATGCCGCGTCCGACGGTCGTTCCGACGCCGGTTCCGCCAGCCAGCCGGGAGTCCGCAGTGACGTTCCTGATGCCGGTTCCGGTGACGCCGGAGGCCGCTCCTTCCGGGGTGATCCCACGGATCCCGATACGTACGAATGGGTGAGGGCCGCCCCATCGGTGACGGCGGTGATCGATCTGGACGCAGCGATCGCTCGCCAGGTGCTCAATGCACTGCGCCGTGTGCGCCCGGATGCCGCGGTCATGCTGCTGTCGCCGGGGGCGGATGCCGAGAACGAGCCGGGCGATGGCACGCTGGCCCGGCGCGGCCGGCTGCGCGATGTGCTGCGCGTGGACGTTGAAGAGGAACTGGAGCGGCTCGAAGCGGAACGGCGGGGCTACTGCCTGAAGGAGTTTGCTGCAGGCCCGGATGTAGTCCCGATCCTCATCCACAACGACCCGGATCCCGATGCCGTATCCAGTGCTCTTGCCGTCGCAGAACTGCTGGGTGGCTCCGCTGAACGGACGCCGATCGTCACTCTCGACCCGATGACACGTCCCGAGAACAGGCGCATGGCGGCCCTGCTGCGTATCAGCGTTACGGAGATCACACGCGATGAGTTGATGCGATTCGACAGGGTGATCACGGTGGACACGCAGCCGAACGGCATGCAGCACGAGGGCCGGCCGCGCTTCGCGGTCATCGATCATCATCCCCCGGAAGAGGGGTACACGACGGAGTTCAAGGATATCCGGCCGCATTATGGTGCGACCGCCACGATGATGACGGAATATCTTCGCGCGATCGATGAGAGTCTGATCAACAGCGACCTGGCGACAGCACTGTTGTTCGGTATTCGAACTGACACGGATGCGCTCATGCGCGGTGTCACGGCCGCGGATGTCGCCGCGTACGCGTGGCTCCAGATCCATGCCGATGTGCAGTTGATCCGGCGTTTCGAGCGGCCCAGTTACAGCAGGCGGATGTCGAGCGCGTTCGGCAACGCTCTGGCCGGAGCGGAATACGATGATGAGCTCATCGTCGTCCATCTCGGGGAACTGAGAGATACGGAGTCGCATGTGCTGGCCGACCTGGCCGATTTCTGCCTGACGATCGAGAACATCACGTGGGTGATCGCGGCCGCCGAAATAGAGAGCAGTCTCGTGCTGACGCTACGACACGCCGGTAAAGGGCCCGGAGCTGGAACTCTGGCGCGCGCGATCGCGCAGATGGGGGGCGACGGAGGCGGCCACGAAACGATGGCGCGTGCGGTCCTGCCGATGGGCCGGGCGCGGGAACTGCTGGAAGGCGAGCCTGACGTACCGGCGATCCGTCGCTTCGTGCGGCGCGTCATGGCGGAAGGGTCATCGACTAGTCGTCGAGGTTTACGCCCAGCTCATCCGGCGTGAGGCCGTTCTGGATGGAATCGAGAACTTCGTGCGCGTAGCGTTCGGCCGAGGAGTCCGGATAGAGTCCGCGGATGTGCGACAGCACGAGCCGTTCGCCATTTGCGCATTCGAGTCCGACGTAGGCTGAGGGGTACGTCTCCAATGCGCCATCTGCGGTTTCCTCTTCATGCGGCACCCCCGCGACTTCCAGTCTGGCGTCGCCGCTGTCGAGCGCGGCCTGAATCCGTTCCCAGGTATCGTCCCAGGGAAAGGCCGTGGATGCAACGATGGTAGGCTGACCCGCGATCAGCAGCGCAACATCGAGCTGGATCTCGGATTCCATTTCGTCGACCTCTGACGAATACACTACCGGAAAGGGTCCCGCCTGAAAGATCGGGATCGCCGACGAGTCCATTCTCCAAACTCCAGAAGCGTCGGTTTACGAGGGGATCCGGCCGATCCGGCCGTCCTCAGAAGTGTACCACGATACCGCGAATAAGATCCTGACGCACTCTATACCAGGGAAAGCACGCGTCGCAGCAGCAGGGCGAAGCGGGCCCCTTCGCGCGCCACGCCGATGGGTCCGAGACCGCTCTGCGTTCCGCCGGAGTGTTGAAACAGCGACGTGATGATCGTGCTGCGGACACGCTCCTTCGGGACGGCGCGACTCAGCCTGATCGTTTCCGTGAACGGGACCAGGCGGTCGTCGCGCCCATGTGCGAAGAGAATCGGCACACGCACGTGCGGCAGGAATGGCCGCGGATCGAGCAGCGGGTCCGCGCGCAGTGCAGTCTGTGCCAGCGACTCTGCAAGTGCGAGCACGGTGGCATGATCGCGGCGCGGCGCGGTCGTCGCAGGCGCGATGATATCGAACAACCCGCGGCCCTCATCGCTCAGTTGTTCACGAAGCCTCACCTTCGAACTGTCGAATGCAGGATCCCATGCATAGAGGCGGCGCTCACCGGCCTCGAGGGCGAGGTCATGGAGCGCGGCCGCAACGTCGCCCGAACCCTCGTAACCAGGTACGCGGGTCAGGTAGTTGCCGGCCATGATCCAGCAGCCGTAGGGGTCGGGCTGCATCTGATAGGTGACGCCGTCCAGGTCGTGCTCGCCGGTCAGGCCGAAGCGGAACAGGCGGCGCAGATCGCTGTAGCCGCCCCACGCGGCAACACCCGCCAGCAGTCGCGACGTATCCTCGTCCGCTGCGGCGATCAACGCCTGCGATGCACCGAAGGAGAAGCCGAACAGGCCCACGTGCTCGTGCTTCACATCATCGCGTGTCTGCAGTGCGCGCACTGCCTGCTGAATCGTGCCGATCGTGATATCAGGATCCACCCGCAGATCACGCCATTCGGGGATCTCGGGAACGAACACGATGTTGCCTGCACTGGCCACCGCACGGGCGAAGCGCTGTAGCGACGGATGTGCGCGGCCCGGACGTGTCAGACCGTGGAGTACCACCCAGCCGGGAAGCCGGCGCGGGCCGCGCGATGGCCGGTACACCGTCGCGGGGAGCTGCTCCCCGCCGCGATGATATACGGTCTCCGCAGAGACCGTTGCATCAGCAGACGGTCTCAGGTACTGCTTCAGGAATCGCATCGTTGACGGCATGGACGCGAAGGTACAGTGAGAGCCAGCGCCTCGCGAGTGGGCGGCTTGCGCACGGTTCGCGGCACACAGCATGTTCGCGGCACACAGCATGTTCGCGGCACACAGCATGTTCGCGGCACACAGCATGTTCGCGGCACACCTGCCACCCCGGAGGCAACGTGAAACGGCGTGACTTCCTTCAGCGCAGCGCCCTGACGGCCGGTACGCTTGCATGGTCCAGCCGGCTGGACACGTTCGTGCGCGATCTGCGGAATGCGTCAGCCGGAGAAGGGCCCTGGGACGTGGTCCGCGCCGCGTTTCTCATCCCCGGAGACCGCATATACCTGAACGTCGGTACACTCGGGCCGCAGCCTCGAGTCGTGGTCGACGCTGTCGTGGAGCACACGCGTCAGGTGGCCATGACCCTGCCGCCATCCACCGACTGGCACGCGCTCAAGGCGCGCGTCGGAACGCTGCTGAACGGCGATCCGGAAGGCTTCGTATTCCCGCGAAATACTACGGAGGCGATGAGCTTCATCGCCAACGGACTGGAACTGCAGTCGGACGATGAAGTGCTCACGACGCTGCATGAACACGTGGGTGGGCTGAGCTGCTGGGAGCTGCTCGCAGCGCGGCGCGGAGTGCGGCTGCGGCAGCTCGAGCTGCCGGTCCCTGCCGGATCGAGTGAAGAGCTGACGGACGTGTTCCGGCGCGCTCTCACATCCCGTACGCGAGTCATATCCGTGTCGCACGTCACGTTCACAAACGGTACCGTAATGCCGGTCGCGGACATCGCTGCGATGTGCAGGGAGCGCGGCATTATCTGCGTCGTGGATGGTGCGCACCCGCCCGGCATGGTCCGTGTCGATCTCCGCGCGATCGACGCCGACTTCTATGCATCCTCCCCGCACAAATGGCTGTGCGCTCCGCAGGGCACCGGTCTGCTCTACATGCGGGATGAATGGCGACGCCGTCTATGGCCGACCCTCGCGTCCGGCGGGTGGAACGACACATCGCTCGGTGCCCACCGTTTCAATCACCTCGGCACACTGGACGAGTCGCGACTGGCCGGCCTCGATGCAGCACTCCGGTTGCAGGAGGCGATCGGTCCCGATGTAATCGAAGCGCGCATCCGTGAGCTGGACGCGATGCTGGTCGCCAGACTCGACGATATTCCGGGCGTCCGGATCATGTCACCACAGGATCCGTCCCTCGGGGTGGGCCTGATCGCGTTCACCGTGGCTGGCCTCGAGTCGATCGAGCTTCAGAGGCGGCTCAGCCAGGCCAATGTGCGGACACGAGTCGTGAGCGAGTACGGCTATGGCTGGATGAGGTTGTCGCCGCACGTGTACAACACGGAGGGCGAGATCGAGCGGGTAGCGGAACTGATCGCCGGAGAGAGCGGCGGGATGTAAGGAGAACGTTCGCCGGGTCAGTACTTCGCGATCTCCTCGATTGCCGACACGACATTCGCCACCTGAGGCAGTATCACGTCCTCGAGCTGTGGCGCGTAAGCCACCCACGTATCGAGCGATGCTACACGTCGCACGGGCGCATCGAGCCACGCAAACAACTCGTCGCCGACACGCGCCGCGATCTCGGAGCCGATGCCCCAGGAAAGCGAATCCTCGTGCGCGACAATCACGCGATTGGTCTTCTTCACCGATTCCGCGATCGTTTCCATGTCGAGCGGATTGAGCGAGCGGAGGTCGATGACCTCGGCGCTGATACCCCGCTCCTCAACGACGCGCGCCGCATCGAGTGAACGCTTCACGAGGGCACCACACGCGACGATCGTGACGTCGCTGCCTTCGCGGACGACGTTCGCCTTGCCGAGCGGGATCATGAAGTTCGGCCCTGGATTGCGACCCTTGTTGTAGACCTGCCGATACAGGTGCTTGTGCTCGAGGAAGATGACGGGATCCTCGGAGCGTATGGCGGTGCGCAGCAGGCCGTTGGCGTCGACGGCGGTCGATGGCAGCACCACGTGCAGGCCGGGCGTGTGGGTAAACAGCGTCTCTCCGGTCTGTGAGTGGTAGATGGCGCCGCCCTTGAGATAACCGCCGTACGCGACGCGGATGACCACGGGGCTCGACCAGTTGCCGCCCGATCGATAGCGCATGGTGGCGAGCTCGTCGCGGATCTGCATCATCGCCGTCCAGATGTAATCGAAGAACTGGATCTCGACGACCGGCTTGAGGCCGCGCGTCGCCATGCCCACCGCCCGCCCGATGATGTTCGCTTCCGCGAGCGGCGAGTTGAAGACGCGCTCGCGCCCGAACTTGCGCTGAAGGCCGTGGGTGAGCTTGAAGACTCCCCCTTTGCCTTTGCATT
>JAGTUV010000345.1 GCA_018224305.1 Gemmatimonadota bacterium | reverse complement strand
GGGCGACAAGGACAACTTCTGGCAGATGGGCGAGACGGGTCCGTGCGGGCCGTGCAGCGAGATCCATTTCGACATGCGGCCCGACGGCGAACGCGGTACGGATCTGGACATCGATTCCTTCGTTGCCCACTCCGATCAGGGCGGGTTCCTCGAGCTGTGGAACCTGGTCTTCATGCAGTACGACCGGTCCGCGGATGGTACGCTGAAGCCGCTGCCGAAGCCGTCGATTGATACGGGCGCAGGCCTCGAACGACTGGCCGCGGTGATGCAGGGCGTCGACTCGAACTACAAGACCGATTTGTTCATGTCGCTGATCGAGCGCGCGGTCGGGATCGTCGGTGTCGAGTACGTGTACGCGACCGACCAGGGTGTCAGCTATCGCGTGCTCGCCGATCACGCGCGCGCGGTCGCATTCCTGCTCGCGGACGGCGTGTTCCCGTCGAACGAGGGGCGCGGCTACGTCCTGCGCCGTGTGCTCAGACGCGCGGTCCGGCATGCGTGGCTGCTCGGCCGGCGAGAGCCGACACTCGTGCATGTCGTTGACTGTGTAATCGATGTCATGGGGGATGCGTACCCGGACCTCACTCAGCGCCGCGAACACCTGCTACGGGTCACGCGGGATGAGGAGCAGCGCTTCCTCGACACGATCGACAGCGGCATGGCGCGCTTCGATGAGCTCGCACCGAAGCTCGACAGTGCGGTATCGACTCGCGTCGAGACAGGCGAGCAGAGCCGCCCGGTGATCGCCGGTGAAGATGCGTTCCGCATGTACGACACGTTCGGGTTCCCGATCGACCTGACCGAACTGATCGCTGGCGAGCGCGGATATGCGGTCGATACCGCGAGCTTCGAGGCGGCACTGGAGGAGCAGCGGGAGCGTTCGCGGCAGGACCGCAGGTCCTCCGGCATCGATGCGATTGATACACTTTCCACGGGCTGGACGGTGCTCGACGAAGCGGCCGAACAGCGGTTCGTCGGTTACACGACGTACGAAGCGGAGACCGATGTCGTAGCGGTGCGCCGCGACAACAGCCGTGTCGGTCTGCAGCTGCGCGACAATCCATTCTATGTGGAGTCGGGCGGCCAGATCAGTGACCGCGGTACGGTTGAGGGTGACGGCTGGCGTGTCGAGATCGATGACGTGAGGAAGGTCGGCGGCCGCACGGCCGTGCTCGGCACGGTCGATGGAGCGATGCCGGAGGCAGGAGCGGCGCCGCTGCGTGCGAAGGCACACGTGCATCCCGATCGGCGCGACACCATGCGCCATCATACTGCGACGCACCTGCTGCACGCCGCGTTGCGCGAAGTGCTCGGCACGCACGTGGTCCAGCGCGGATCGCTCGTCGCTCCCGACCGGCTGCGTTTCGACTTCGCGCACCCCGGTCCCATGACGCCGGCCGAGATCCGTGCGGTGGAGGAGCACGTGAACCGCGCGATCCTCGCGGACATCGACCTGTCGATCGAAGAGAGGCCGTACCAGGAGGCGATCGCGCTCGGCGCTATGGCACTGTTCGGCGAGAAGTACGGCGATGTCGTGCGCGTGGTGATGGTCCCGGGCGTCAGCACGGAGCTGTGCGGTGGCACGCACGTGCGACACACCGGCGACATCGGGCTGTTCCGGATTGTCAGCGAGAGCGGAGTCGCCGCAGGCATCCGCCGCATCGAGGCGGTGAGCGGGTCGGCCGCGTACCGCCGCGCGGTCGCGCGCGAGGACCTGCTGGAAGAAGTCGCGGCCGCAGTGAAGTCGACCCCGGACACGCTCCTGCGCCGGATCGAGCAGATGCAGGAGGAGAACCGCGAGCTGCGCAGGCAGCTGGAACGTGCGCGGCAGAGCGGCTCCGGCGATGTGGTGATGGAGCTCATCGGTTCCGCAGTGTCCGTCGCTGGCGCGAAGGTCGTGGCACGCGAGCTGGAGGTTGCGGATGGCGACGAGCTGCGCGCGGTCGGTGACCGCCTGCGTGCGCAGCTCGGTTCGGGTGCTGCCGTGCTGGCCGGCCGCTCGCCGGACCGCGTGTCATTGCTCGCGGTCGTGACGGACGACATGATCAGCCGCGGCGTGCGCGCTGATGTCCTCGTGCGCGAGATTGCGAAGCGTACGGGCGGCTCGGGCGGTGGTCGTCCGCACATGGCCAATGGCGGTGTGGGCGATGAGTCACGACTGGCGGAAGCGCTGGGCGGAGCGGTCGACTTCGTCGCAGGTCTGCTGGGCGGCGCGAATGAGTGATCGGGCCCGTGCGTGGCTCGCGCTCCGTGCCGGCGCGGTGCCCCCTGCGCTGGAGGCGCGCATGGAGAGCGCAATGGATGATGTACTCGATGAAGATGCCATACCGTCGGCGCTCGCCGAAGCGGCGCGCGCATGCCTGCGCGATGCATTGGAAATCGGCGACGATCGCCGTGCGGCTCTGCACCTGCTCGCGGCTGACGCACTGATGACGTATGCATGCGAAGCGGCTCTGGACGCCGGCACGGAAGCGCTCGATGCCCTGACCGATGCTTTCGCGCCGCCCCGCCTGGCCCACCTCGCCGCACCTGCCGGGCGCGTGCAGTGATGTCAAACGTTCCCGGTGCGGCCTCCATCAGACTGCTTCACGAGGCGCGTCTCGCCGAGAAGCACCAGGCGCTGTATTACCGGGCACTGGCAGCGGCGGCAGAGGACGCGAACGATGACGACCTGTCAGACCGGATGAACGGGCTGCACGCCGACGAGCAGCACCATCTTTCACGCCTGACCGTGCGGCTCGTCGAGTTCGGCGAGCCGGTCGCGGATCTGGGTGCCGAAGTTGCACCGGCGGTCCGGTCCGGGGACTGGGAGGTCGACGCCCGCGAGCGCGAGCGCGACGAGATCGAACGATACGAGCGCCTGCTCGAGGGACAGCTCGACGCCCGGACGCGCGGCATGATCGAGGAGTTCCTCGTCGCCGAGCGGGGCCACGAGGAGACGCTCGGCGGGAAGTGGATGGGGGCATGAGCAACACGCAGATGGTTGCATGAGCAGGACATGGCTGGACGCATGAACAGGGACGCGGATGGTCGCATGAACAGTACGAGGGTGGGCGGCTAGATGCTGGACATCGATCTGCTCGGCAAACGGGCTGTGGTCACGGGCGGGTCCCGTGGTGTCGGTCGCGCGGTCGCGCTGATGCTGGGCCGGGCGGGTGCCCGCGTCGGGATCTCGTATCGCAGCAGGCACGACGACGCGGCATCGGTGGTTGGTGAACTGGAGCAGCTGGGCGTGCCGGCGTGGCACCACGCCGGCGACCTGTCGGCACGCGATGATGTGGAGGAATTGTTCGGGCGCGCACGCGAGGAGTTTGACGGAATTGATATCTTCGTTGGCAATGCCGGAATCTGGACGCCGGATCACATGCCCGTGACAGTCATGTCCGATGATCAGTGGCACCGCACGATGTCGATCAATCTCGATTCCATCTTCTTCTGCACGCGTGAGGCGGCACGCATGATGTCGGATGAGGGACGCATCGTGCTGATCAGTTCCACCGCGGGCCAGCGCGGCGAAGCCGGCCACGCGGATTACGCTGCATCGAAGGGTGCCCTGATCTCGTTCGTGAAAGGCGTCGCCATCGAGCTGGCGGGGCAGGGAACGACGGTCAACTGTGTCGCGCCCGGATGGATCGATACGGAGATGGCTGAACTGCCGTACGCCGACGGCGGCCGCAGGAAGATCGAGGCGGGGATCCCGCTCGGACGCGTCGCATCGGTCGACGACGTCGCCGGGCCCGTCATCTTTCTCTGCTCCGGATACGCCCGCCACATCACGGGTGAGACGATCAATGTGAACGGCGGCTCCGTGATGTGCGGCTGATGCAGCTCCAGCCCCCTCGCTCTGTCCTCGAGATCGCGCAGAAGCTCGATCATTCCGGTCACGACGTCTGGGCGGTCGGCGGTGCCGTGCGTGACGCGCTGCTCGGCATGCCGCACGTCGACTGGGACCTGGCGACGAGCGCGCGGCCGCACGAGGTGCAGCGCCTCTTCCGCCGCACGGTCCCGATCGGTGTCGAGCATGGAACGGTCGGTGTGTTTGGTGCCGACGGCGTGCTCTACGAGGTGACGACATTCCGCCGTGACGTCGAGACAACGGGAAGACATGCCGTCGTCGAGTTCGCGCACACCATCGATGAGGATCTGTCGCGCCGCGATTTTACGTTCAACGCCATCGCGTGGCACCCGATCCATGATGAGGTGCGCGACCCGTTCAATGGCCTGGCTGACCTGAAGGCGGCCAGGCTCAAGACCGTAGGGGAGCCGGCGGACCGCTTTGCCGAAGATTATCTGCGCGTGCTGCGCGGCCTGCGCTTCGCCGGTCACTTCGTGCTCGAGGCGGAGCCCGCGACATGGAGCGCGCTCACGGCTGCCGTAGCCCACCTGGACGGACTCTCGGCGGAACGTGTGCGCGAGGAACTGCTCAAGGTCCTGGCGCGAACACCCCACGCATCCGCCGCCCTGATGCTCTATGAGCGGTCGGGCGCACTGGCGCAACTCTATCCGGAGTTGCAGCAACTTGCAGTGCTCACGGTGGGCGATGAGCCGGCGGATCCCTGGCGGCAGACGCTCGCTGCCGTCGATGCGATTCCGCCGACCCGTCCGCTCCTCCGCCTCGCCGCACTCCTGCACGCTGTGGGAATGCCGGCGGCAGCGTCGCGCGACCTGCGTGGCGGCTGGCGTTATACCGGACACGAAGTGTTCGGCGCGCGAAAGGCGCGCGATATGATGGAGCGCCTGAAGGCTTCCAACGCGGATACCGACCACGTCGCGACCCTCGTCGCGAAGCAGTCCGATCTCTTTCCGCCCGACGCTCCCGACTCCGGCGTGCGCCGCTGGCTGCTGCATGTGCCGCCCGCGTTCGTGCCGGACCTCTTCCGCTTGCGGATTGCGCTGTGGCGCGCCAGTCCCGTCGAGCGCGGTGATTCGGATCTCGCCGGGCGCTGGCGTCATGTCCGACGGGTGATGGCATCACGGCCGCCGCTGTCCACGGGCGACCTCGCAATTGATGGCAGCGACCTCAAAGCGCTCGGCCTGCCGCCCGGTCCGCGTTTCGGCGAGATCCTCCGCGATCTGCTGGACATCGTGATCGATGACCCGTCGCTCAATGAACGGCCTGCGCTGCTGCGGCTGGTGCGAGAGATGACGGAGGAGGCGTGACGCGACACGCCCGTGACACGGCCAGCACATGCTGACCGGCGTCTTCTATGCAGCACTGGCCTCGCTCGGCGATATAGGCGGCGGCCTGCTCGTGATCTGGCGCACCGGGCGGGACCGCCGCCTGCTGGCCGCACTGACGGGATTCGGTGCCGGATTCATGCTCGCGCTCGTCATTCTCGGCATGCTGCCGCACGCAGTCGATGTGAGGGGCGGTTTCATCGCCGTGCTGATCGGTTACCTCGTCGTCCACCTGACTCAGCACTCGCTCACGCCGCATTTTCATTTCGGCGAGGAAACACACGCGGACGCGATGGTGTCGCGCGGCATCGGTGTGTGGGCGCTGGTAGGCCTGCTGCCGCACTCGTTCTTCGATGGCGTTGCCATCAGCAGCGGCTTCCTCGAGAGTTCCTCGCTCGGCCTGCTCATCTTCACGGGTATCCTGCTGCACAAGGTGCCCACGGGCGTGTCGCTCGGCAGCATCATGCTCGCGAGCGGCAACACGCCGGCGCAGACGATACTGGCCGTGCTCGCCATCGCCGCCGCAACCGTGGCCGGCGCCCTGATCACGCCCTTCGTCGGTGCCATGGCCGAATACGGCCTCCCTCTCGCGGCCGGTGTCACACTGTACGTGGCCGCATCGAATCTGATACCGGAGTCCCAGCACGAGCGCGGCTTCGGTGTGCACGGTGGCCTCGTCGCGGGAGTCATCGCGTACGTCATTCTACAGGCCATCCTGCCGGACGTGCCGCACTGATGAAGGATGATGAGTTGAATCTGTTCGGTGCGTCGCCGGCTTCGGGTGCTGAGCGCGGCGAACGGTCGTCCGCGACGTCGGCTGACGATGTCGGCGATGCGGCAGCACCCCTCGCCGCGCGCATGCGCCCGCGCACGCTCGATGACTACGTCGGGCAGGAGCATCTGCTCGGTCCCGGCAAGGCACTGCGTGAACTGATCGAGAAGGATGCCATAGGCAGTGTCATCTTCTGGGGTCCGCCGGGTACCGGGAAGACGACGCTCGCGCGCATCATCGCGGAGCGCACAAATGCCGCGTTCGTGCACTTCAGCGCAGTGACGGAAGGCGTCGCACGCGTACGCGAGATCATCGCGGAGGCGAAACAGCGTCACCGTGCAGTCCAGCGCCGCACCATTCTGTTCTGCGACGAGATCCACAGGTTCAACAAGGCGCAGCAGGATGCGTTTCTGCCGCACGTGGAGGCGGGCACGATCGATCTGATCGGCGCGACTACGGAGAACCCGTCGTTCGAAGTGATCGGCGCGCTGCTCAGTCGCTCGCGCGTGTTCGTCCTCAAATCGCTCTCAGCCGACGCGTTGCGGTCGATCCTGGGGCGTGCAGCGGTTGATGAGGAGCACGGTCTGGGCTCGTTGCAGCTGACCGTCGATGATGATGCGTTCGAGGTGATGAGTGTGGAGGCGGATGGCGATGCGCGTCGTGCCCTGAACACGCTCGACACCGCAGCGACGCTGGCCGGCGATTCCCGGCACATCACTGTGGAGATGGCCCGGGAAGCGATGCAGCTCCGCTTCGCCCGCTACGACAAGGGTGGGGAGGAGCATTTCAACATCCTGTCGGCCTACCACAAGTCGCTGCGCGGCAGCGATGCCGATGGCGCGCTCTACTGGATGGCCCGCATGATTGAGGGCGGGCAGGATCCGCTGGTCATCTTCAGGCGCGCAATCGCGATGGCCGCGGAGGACATCGGCATGGCGGACCCCGATGCGCTCCACATGGCCGTAGCCGCGCGCGAGGCCTTCCGGATTCTCGGTCCACCCGAAGGCTTCCTGCCGCTCGCCGAAATGACGATCTATCTGGCCACTGCACCGAAGTCCAACGCTGCGTATCGCGCGCTCGGTGCCGCGCTCGATGCCGCACGCCGCACACCGGCTGCGCCTGTCCCGCTGCATATCCGCAATGCGCCGACGAAGCTGATGAAGGATCTCGGCTATCACGAGGGCTACCGCTACGCGCACGACTACGATGGTGCATTCGTGGCACAGGAGCATTTGCCCGATGAGCTGCGCGGAACGCGTTTCTACGAGCCCGGCGCATTCGGTTTCGAGAAGGACGTGAGGAAACGCATCGAATACTGGGATCGCCTGCGGCGCGAGGCAGCGGACGAGTAGGCGCCCGGCCGCGGTCGGATTACCGCCTCTTCGAGCGTCGCTACGGCCGCTATCAGCGCAGTTTCACGGTGCCGCCGACGGTTCGGGGCGACCAGTGCGAGGCGCAGTATGAGAACGGCGTGCTCAGCGTTCGACTGCCGAAATCGGAGGATGCGAAGCCACGCCGGATCCAGGTCAAGCCGGGCAGTGGCGACGGACGCCGGATCGATCCGGTCAGCGCTGAACCGCGTAGCGACGGCGCGTAAACGGTTAAATGCACTGCCGCCGGCCCGCGCACGGGTCGCGGCCGCATTCCGGAAGCAACCGCTATCGCGCGGTGGGCCGGTGCTTGCAGCACCGGCCCTTCGTGCGCCAATGTGGCGGCCGGGGCCATTGAAACGGGGGCGAGGACATCATGTTGAGGACATGCATCTGGCTGGCAATCGCAGTACTGCTGCCGGTGACTGCAGTCGCGCAGACAGCGGCACAGCAGCAGACGCGCGGGCAACCGGTGTTGCCGGGCGTTGCCGATACCACGATCGCGGTGGCGCTATCCGGTGCGTTCCGCGCGGCGGCCGACCGGACGTTGCCGGCCGTCGTGTTCATCGCGGTCGAGCAGACGCCGCAGGCAGTTCAGCGCGAGATGATCCCGCTGCCTCCACCGTTCCGTGACATGATCCCGCCGGGCCAGCCGCAGCCGCGGCGCGGCAGCGGGTCGGGAGTCATCGTCGATGCGCGGGGTTACATCCTGACGAACAATCACGTCGTGGCAGAGGCTTCACAGCTGACTGTTCGACTCGTCGATGGCCGTGAGTACACGGCCAGCGTAGTGGGCGGCAACGTCCAGACTGACATCGCCGTCATCAAGATCGAGCCCGGCCCGGGCGAAGCCCTGCCGACGGCAGTACTCGGCAGTTCCGACGACCTGCGCGTTGGCGACTGGGTCCTGGCACTCGGCAATCCGCTCGGCCTGAACTTCACGGTGACGGCGGGTATCGTCAGCGCAACGGGTCGCCAGATCACTCAGGGCGGTCTGGAACTGGAGTCGTTCATCCAGACGGATGCAGTGATCAATCCCGGCAATTCCGGCGGGCCGCTGATCGATCTGTTCGGCCGCGTCGTGGGCATCAATTCGGCGATCTTCGGCAGCGACCGCTTCGTCGGTTATGGCTTTGCCGTGCCGATCACGCTGGCGCGTCGCGTGATGAGCGACCTGCTCGAGTTCGGCTACCTGCGCCGCCCCCAACTCGGCGTCTCGGTTGGGCCGGTGACGGCTGTTGAGGCGGAGATCTACGACCTGCGGGAAGTGCGCGGAGCCCTCATCACCGGTGTGCAGAACGATCTTCCCGCGCAACGTGCGGGTCTCCGCCTCGGCGACATCATCCTGTCCGTGAACGGCACTCCGGTCCAGGACAACGCGGATCTCATCACGCGACTGGCCGGCCTGCAACCGAATGAGACCGTTGCGCTCGGCATTCTCCGCGACGGCAGCCAGCGGAACGTGAGTGTGACGCTCGGCGAGTTCCCGCGCCCCCAGGTACAGGAGCCGAGGGCGCAGGAGCCTCAGCAGGACGCGCCGGTGCAGGTGCTGGGATTTACGGTGGCGGATCTTTCGCCGGAACTGGCGCGCCGGCAGGGATATCGAGGCGAGGGCGGCGTCGTGGTGGCGTCGGTACCGCAGGGCGCCGCGTCGCGCGCAGTCGGCCGCGGCACCATCATCCTGTCCGTCAACGGGCGGCGGGTGCGCAATTCTCAGGAACTTCGAGAGATCGCGAGGCATATCACGCCCGGGTCAGCCGTGGCACTGACCATCCACGACGAAGATCTGGGGGAGGTCCTACGGACGTACCGCACGCGTCAGTAGGACCAGGCCTCAGTGAGCACGCGTGTGGATGATTGTTCGCCCGGCCCGGCATTTGCCCATTTCGCCGCTGAGTCCAGGCCATTACCTGAGCACGAAGGTCATTCATGAAGATCATGTCGCGTACGATGCTTCTGCCGCTGCTGTTGATCGCGGGCGCCTGCTCGAGTGCCGTCCGCCAGCCGGAGGTGCGGCTCGAGTCCGTTCGGGTCGGCGGCATAGGCCTTCGCGGCGGCACCCTCCACGCCCAGGTCTACGTCGGCAATCCGAACAGCTTCGGACTGGAGACGCGGTCGATCACGTACGACATGCAGGTGGAGCATCCGGACAGTGCGGGCCGCTGGGTGAGCTTCGCGCAGGGGACCGTGGACGAGCCGGTGCGGGTCGGTGGCAACAGCTCGACGATCATCGACGTCCCGATCCAGTTCCGCTATGACGATCTCGGCGGTGCGCTGCGCTCGATCATCGATACCGGGACGTTCAACTACCGCGTGAGCGGCGATGTCCGGCTGTCGGAACCGGTGGGGCGCACGGTACCCTACTCGAAGACCGGTATCGTGTCACTGTCCGGAGTACGGGATTGATGGGCTGACGCGGCGGGGGTCGCTGCTGTAGATTGGACATACGTATTCACTGAGCAGCCAGGAGCCAGCCATACTCGAGACGAAGGATCCGCGCGAGCGCGTCATACTCGTGGCCGCACCGCTCAAGTCGATGCCAATGCAGGACACCGAGGAGCACCTCGAGGAGCTCGGCCGGTTGGCGGATACGGCCGGAGCGGAAGTGGTCGGCACGCTGCAGCAGCGGCTGGATTCACCCCACCCGAAGTTTTTCCTGGGCGAAGGCAAGGTTGGCGAACTGCGCGATCTCATCGCACAGAAGCGTGCGACGCTCGTAATCTTCGACGAAGAGCTGTCGCCAGCGCAGGGCAAGAATCTCGAGGACTCGCTCAAGACGCGCGTGATGGACCGTGCGGAACTGATCCTCGACATCTTCGCGACGCGCGCCCGAACATCTGAAGCACAGATGCAGGTTGAGCTCGCGCAGCTGCAGTACATGCTGCCGCGACTGAAGCGGATGTGGACCCACCTCTCGCGCATCCGCGGCGGTATCGGCTTCCGCGGCCCCGGTGAAACGCAGCTGGAAACGGACCGCCGCCTGATCGGCCGCCGTATTGGTGATCTGCGCGAAAAACTCGAAGTCGTCGCGCGCCGTCGCGAGACACAGCGCAAGAGCCGCTCGGATGAATTCACCGGCGCACTGGTCGGGTACACGAATGCAGGCAAGTCGTCGATCCTGGCCGCACTGTCCGGCTCCGACCTCTTCATCGAGGACCGGCTGTTCGCGACGCTCGATCCGTCGACGCGTGCGGTGGAGCTCGAGCCGGGGATGAAGGCGCTGGTGACGGACACGGTCGGGTTCATTCGCAAACTGCCGCATCATCTCGTCGCATCGTTCTCGGCGACGCTCGAGGAAGCGACCACGGCCGATGTGCTGATGCATGCCATCGACGCGTCCCATCCCGGCTGGGAGGAGCAGAAGGAGGTGGTCGAAGACGTGCTGCGACAGCTCGGCCTGGACGAGCGTCCGACGATCCTCGTGTTCAACAAGATGGACCGGCTTACGCACGGCGAAGAGAAGGCATTCCGCAATCGTGTGACGGCGCTGTTCGACGAGCCGGCCGTGTTCACATCGGCCGTCGAGGCCGAGGGACTCGGTGAGCTGCGCGCACTGCTGCTGTCCGAACTGCGCAAGCAGCGGCCGGAGGTGCTCGTTCAGATCCCGTATGCGGACGGCGAAGCGCTGGCGACGGTGTATCGCGAGGGAGAGGTGCTGCGCCGCGATGAGGATGGCGACTCGGGCAGCATCGGCATCGTCGCGCGTCTGCCGCTGGCCACGCTCGGGCGGCTGCGGCATCGAAGCGGGATCGTGGTGACGGAAGCGTGAACGGTGAGTCCGGCGGCCTCGACAACGTCGTCATCGTCGGACCCGGCCGCATGGGCCTCGCACTCGGTGCCGCGTTCAGGCACCGCGAGGCCGTGGGGAGGCTGACATATTTCGGTCGCGGCGTGGAGCCGCCGCCGCATCCATTGTTCGACCGGCAACCGGGCGGCGACGCGGGCGATGTCGGCGACGCATCGGGCGGCGCCGCGTACCGAATGCTGCCGGCGATGCCGCCGCCGTCCACTACCATCGTCATCCTGGCCGTCCCCGATGATGCGCTGCCCGAGGTCGTGTATGACCTCGCGATGATGGGGCAGGCGCCGCCCGGCTGCACAGCGCTGCATCTCTCCGGGGCACTGTCCACGGACGCGCTCACGCCGCTGCACCATCGCGGATATGCGATCGGCTCGCTGCACCCGCTCATGGCTGTCGCCGATCCCTGGCTCGCCGGTGAACGGCTGGTGGGCGCTGCGTTCGCCATGACGGGCGAGCCCGTCGCCAACTCGGCTGCGCGCCGGCTCGTATCCGCGCTCGGCGGCGTTCCGCTCACCATAGCATCCACGCAGCGCCCGCTCTACCATGCCGCCGCGGTCGTCGCGTCCAACTACCTGGTCGCACTGGCGGGCGCCGCGGTCCGGATGCTGGAGGATGCCGGCGTTGACGGCGATGATGCGGTACGCGCGCTGTTGCCGCTGCTGCGCGGGACCCTGGACAATATCGAGCATCTCGGCGTGCGTGCCGCCGTGACCGGCCCGATCGCCCGCGGCGACGTGGATACCGTCCGCCTGCACCTGGCGCGGTTGTCGCCCGGAGATCGCGTGCTATATTCCGGCCTCGGTCTCGAGCTGCTGCGATTGGCACGGGCCGCGGGCCTCGACGAGGGTCGGGCCGCCGAGATCGAATCGCTCCTTGCCTCCGGCTGATGCGTCTTCACGTCAACGTCGACCACGTCGCAACCGTGCGACAGGCCCGTCGCACCGACGAGCCCGATCCTGTCCGCGCGGCCGTGCTCGCCGAGCTGGGCGGCGCGGATGGTATCACGGTCCACCTGCGCGAGGACCGCCGCCACGTCAACGACCGGGACGTCCGGCTCCTCATGCGGACGGTGCGGACGGGCGTGAATCTCGAGTTAGCCGCCGGCAGCGATGTCATGACGATCGCGTGCGAGCTGCGACCGATGACGGCGACACTGGTACCGGAGCGCCGCGAGGAGATCACAACCGAAGGCGGCCTCGCGCTCGATGGTGATAGTGGCAGGCGCACCGGAGACGCCGTGCGGACCCTGCATGCGAGCGGTATCCGGACGTCGCTGTTCATCGGACCTGACCTCGCCGTGATCGATGCCGCAGCCGCGCTCGGTGTGGAGGCAGTCGAGTTGCACACGGGCGAGTTCGCGGAAGCGTACAAGACGGTTCACACCAGGGACGGCCGCGCCGCCGTGCAGCAGGAAGTAACTCGCCTGCGCCGGGCGGCGGCCCATGCGCACGGCCTCGACATCGCCGTGCACGCGGGTCACGGTCTGACGTATGAGAACGTTGCGCTCGTTGCCGCGATCGGCGAGATCGAGGAGCTCAACATCGGACACAGCATCGTCAGTCGTGCGGTTCTGACAGGTATGGAGCGCGCGGTGCGGGAGATGAAGGACATCATTCGCGAAGCGCGCCACGCCGCGCTGCACGGGGAATAACTGCGATGGCCACGCTCAACGAGTACTTCCGCTCCGAAGCACGTGACTTCCTGACGGCGCTCGAGCGAAGCCTGCAGCGCAAGCCCGGCCCGGACGCCGCCGAGCTGCATCGTGCCGTGCGAGGTCTGCGCGGGACCGCGCAGATGGCACGCGAACAGCGCATCTTCAATGTCGTGTCCGCGTTCGAGGGTGTCACCCGTTCGATCGCCGGGGGTGCGCTCACGTGGTCGGACAGTGTCGCGTCCCGAGCCCGCGAGACCATTGCGGATCTGCGGCTGCTGCTCGACCCGACCGAGGACGACGCGGATCTCGACGCCCGCGCACGCGGTGCCTCCGCCCGCTGGAGCGATGTAGATCCCGCCCCTGCCGCACAGCCGGCACCGACAGCCGCCAGTGACACGCGCGAGTTTCATGAGTTCGCCGCACGCGAGGCCGCCGGTATCGCCGATGTGCTGGACCGCGGCATCGCCGACCTGCAGGCCAATCCCATGAATCGCGAGCCGATCACCGCCATCCTGCGACGGCAGCGTGCGCTGCTCGGCTCAGCCAGGCTCGACGAGGTCCCCGTCGTCGCCGACATCCTGCGTGCCGTCGAGGACCTCACGCGCGTGATCGTCAAGCTCGACGTCGGCGTGAAGCAGGAGTGGCTCGACATCTATCGTGTCGCGCGCGATGCACTCCAGACCACTATCGCACCGCTGCTCCGCGACGAGCTGCCGCAGGCGTCCAATTCCGTCAGCCGGCTCAGGCACATGCGCGCCGAATTGCTCGAGCGCTACGGCGGCACCGTCGAAACGCCGCCGCCCCCTGAGAATCCGCTCGCTCCACAGACAATGTCGCATCCAGCGGCGCCGTTCCTTGCGGGTGCGTCCGCGCCCCCCGCCGCATTTGCGCCCTCGTCCCAGGCAACTCCGGCGCCGCCTGCGTCGTCGGTGCCTCCTGTAGTGTCGTCGGAAACGAGCAGTGCAGATGACGCTACCGACGACGAACTCCAGCTCGGCGAGGACGCGGTCGTCGATGAGGATGGCGGAGAACTCCAGCTCGGCGAGGACGAGGTCGTCGATGAGGATGGCGGTGAGCTCCAGCTCGGCGAGGACGCGGTCGTCGGTGAGGATGGCGGAGAACTCCAGCTCGGCGAGGACGCGGTCGTCGGTGAGGATGGCGGTGAACTCCAGCTCGGCGAGGACGCCGTCGTCGGTGAGGATGGCGGTGAACTCCAGCTCGGCGAGGACGCCGTCGTCGGTGAGGATGGCGGTGAACTCCAGCTCGGCGAGTACGCGATCGCCGGTGAGGAAGGCGGAGAGCTCCAGCCCGGCGAGGACGCGATCGTCGATGAGGATGGCGGAGAGCTCCAGCCCGGCGAGTACGCGATCGTCGGTGAGGATGGCGGTGAACTCCAGCCCGGCGAGTACGCGAACATGGATGGTGAAGGTCCAGTCGAGACGGCGATATCGGGCGGCGCTCCAGTCGAGACGGCGATATCGGGCGGTGATCTGGTTCATGGCCGTCCAGCAGGGGCCGGCTCCGATGGCGCCCGCGCGGAAGCGTTCGCACGCGCGCTCGAACTGCGCGAGACCATTGCGCGAGTCGCCGCGCACGATCCGAAGGCGCGCGAGGCGGTTGATGAACTATTCGACCTGATTCGCAGAGCGCTGGGGTGAAAACGACGCAATCGGAGGGGGCTTCCGGACCGCGCCGACCCGGGGCGGGACGGCAGACAGCGCCGCGACGCAAGAGACTGCTGGACTGGCGCGCAGTCGTGGGCATTGTCATCAGCATCGCAGCGCTCTACTTCACGTTCCGCCGGATGCCGTTTGCTGAAGTAGCGAGTCGCCTGCGCGAGGCGGACATGGTCATGCTGCTGCTCGCAGCGGCAGGGGCGACGGGAGTGTTCTGGATTCGTGCGTGGCGCTGGCGCGCGATACTGGAACCGTTCGCGGAGGTATCGTTCCGCTCGCGTTTTGCATCGATCATGATCGGCTTCATGGGCAACAACCTGCTGCCCGCCCGCATCGGCGAGTTCATGCGCGCGTATTCGCTGTCGCGAACGGAATCGGTGCCGATCGTCTCATCATTCGCGTCGCTCGTGATCGAGCGGCTGTTCGATGCTGTCCTCGTCATCACGCTCCTGTTCCTCGCCGCGTCGGTGCCAGGCCACCCGGACGTGGCACGATTCGATGGCTTCTCCATGACGGGGGCAGCCCGCGGGGCGGCCATCTTCGTGGGCGTGCTGATCGTGATCCTCGCCGGCCTCGTGCTGTTTCCGCACCGATCCGTCAGGGGACTGGAGCGCATTGCTGCCTTCCTGCCTCGCTCTTTTCGTCGTCCGCTCGTCGATGGCCTCGAGGCCTTCCTGTCCGGTGTCGCGATGCTGCGTAATCCGCGGTTGTTGCTGCGCACGACATGGTGGTCGATCGTGCTGTGGGTGTTCAACGGTGTGGGCTGCTGGTTCGCGTTCCGCGCGTTCGGAATGGACCTGCCGTTCAGCGCTGCGATCTTCCTGCAGTCCGCCATTGCACTGGCCGTGTCGATCCCTTCAGGACCCGGATTCTTCGGCATCTTCCAGGGTGCGGCGACGCTCGTACTGCACGACATGTGGGGCATGCCGCTCGACAGCGCCCTCGCGTTCGGCATCGGATTCCACCTCGCCGGCTTCATCCCGGTCACGGTCATTGGACTTTACTACGCCTGGCGCACCGGCCTCTCACTCGGTGAAGTGCGACGGAGTGAGGACGTCGTGGAAGAGGCCGTGGAGGAAGCGCTGGATCTGGACGACCCGCCGGACGAGAGCGGGCCCCATCCGCGAAGGTCATGATGTCCGGTAACGCAATGTCCACCGCCGCGATGCCCGCCGCCGCGATGTTTTGGTGATGCCTTCGGACGCGATCTTACCGGTTGCTTCCCCCGAGCACGTGCGCGTGCTCGCACGTGCGAAGATCAACCTGTCGCTGCGCGTACTCGCACGCGAGACGTCGGGCTACCACCAGATCGAGACCGTGTTCTGCGCACTGGAACTGGCTGATGAGATTGAGATCACGCGCGCGCACGGCGATGTCACGCTCGAGGTGACGGCCCCGCCCGGCGAGCCGGGAATACCGCCGGATCTGGGGCCCGTCGGGAGCAACCTGGCCATGCGGGCAGCAGCGGCATTCTTCGAGGCGACAGATCTCGACGGTGGCGTGCACATCCGACTCACGAAGCGCATCCCTGCCGGCGCGGGTCTGGGCGGAGGATCGAGCGACGCTGCTGCTGTACTGCGCGCACTCAACCAGATGAGCGCGCAAGCGCTGGCGGACACGTCGCTGCTCGCTCTCGGCTCGCGACTGGGCAGCGACGTGCCGTTCTTCCTCGCGGATGCGGCGCTCGCCCTGGCATGGGGTCGCGGTGAACGCATGCTGCCGCTGTCGCCGCCGCCTGCCGCGCGCGTCGTTCTGGCTGTGCCACGCGAACGCGTTTCCACCGCAGACGCCTACGCGGCGCTGGATCCCGCGCGGGCGCCCACGCCGATGGTGTTGCGCTCTTTGTCTACGTGGCGTGATATCGCATCGGTAGCTCACAATGATTTCGAGGATGTGATCTTTGCGCGACACCCTCATCTCCGTGACGTCCGGCAGTCGCTCGAGGACGCGGGAGCGACGATCGCCCGCATGACAGGGTCGGGGAGCGTCATTTTCGGTGTGTTCGAGGACGTGGCAGCGGCTGATGCTGCGGCGCAGTCGGTTTCGACTGCGCACCCCCGCATCGAAACGCTGGTCACCCAGACGCGGGCGTCCCTGATCTGAAACCGGGGCGTGGGTGATCTGTGGAGGGCCGAACGACGAACGGAAGGCGGGCGAAGAATTCCCGGGGGTGGATTCGAACCACCATTAGCAGATCCAAAGTCTGCGGTCCTGCCATTGGACGACCCGGGAGTTCAGACAAGGTAACAGGAGCCCACGGGCCGCGGAATGCAAGCGGACGCGGAACCCCTTTTTCATTTCCACCCATCCCACCATTATTCCGCCCCGGCCACGGCGCCAGGTAGCGTTCCGCACGGACGGCCCGTGCGGTGACTCCTGCGTTTGAGGGACCTCCACGCCGTGGCGGGGAGGCGCCATTTGTGCGTCGATGGGCCATAATGAAAAATGGGTTCCGCGTCCGCCGCGAACAAAAGGAGTCCGCACAATGGCCGCACCGCGCCGCATCCCGACCCGCATGAGGGGGGACGAGAGCACGCGTCGAAAGCTCGAGGTCACCTCCGCTCTCGCATGGGAGGCACTCGTCGACGCGCACGTCGACCAGGCGCTCCAGTTCGTCGCTCTCGCCGTCCCTTTCGAGCCCATTGAGGAGTCGCTACCGCGGTATCTCCGGGAGATGGACCTGCCCATGTCGCTGGCAGCGCCGGTCCGTACGCGCGTCCTCAGCGCTGTCGAGGAAGAGCCGCCCGTTGCTCCCAATGACCTGTTCGATGAGCCACGGCAGTCCATGTCGATGGATGAGCCGGACGAGGATGGTAACGACGACGATGGCTGGAACCTGCTTCGCATGCCGCAACAGGTTGTCCGCGACGTGATGCGCCGCCAGAAACGCAGTGAAGAGTTCGAGCGGATCAGCCAGCTGGCCCTGGCCCGCGCCGAGGAGCACCTCATCCGCACCCACATCGAGAACGCGATCGGCTTCGTCGCGCTGCTCGAGGATCAGCCGTTCGACCGGGCCATCGAGACGTATCTCGCCTCCACAGGGGTGTCCGGTGGCAGGGCTCAGGCCGTCTTCCAGAGGACGATGGCCCGCCTCGCCGACGTCCATCTGGCACGTACGGTCACACCCCGAACCTCCTGAACCGTGGCCCCCCCCGGACTTGCCCGAGGGGCCGGCCCCCCATTAGCTTGCCGGGCTGTCGAGCCCCTGAAGACCTGAAACCGGGCATGTATGGTTGATCATTCCGCGCAGGCGCCCATGCTCCTGCTCTCCGGGACCGCGAACCGTCCGCTCGCGGAGGAGATCGGCAGACACATGGGACTGCCGCTTGGCGATTCAACCGTGAAGCGGTTCGCGGATGGCGAGATATTCGTGCGCATCAACCAGAATGCCCGCGGCCGCGATGTCTTCATCATCCAGCCGACGCCGCCGCCCGCGGACCACATCATGGAGTTGTTACTCCTGATCGACGCGGCGAAGCGGGCATCGGCAGCGCGTGTCTCGGCGATCATACCGTACTTCGGCTACGCCCGGCAGGATCGCAAGGACCAGCCGCGCGTCGCGCTCGGAGCGAAGCTGGTTGCGAACCTGATCGAAGCTGCGGGTGCGGACAAGGTGCTGGGAATGGACTTCCACACGCACCAGATCCAGGGGTTCTTCGATGTGCCGGTGGACCACCTGTACGCGGCACCGGTCCTGACGCACTACTTCCGCGGGTTGGGGCTCGAGAACCCGGTAGTGGTTGCGCCGGATGTGGGCGCGGCGAAGATGGCGCGCGGGTTCGCGCGACGGATGAACGCGAGCTTCGCGATCATCGACAAACGCCGGCCGCAGCAGAACATCGCCGAGGTGATGGAAGTCATCGGTGAAGTCGAGGGACGGGAGTGCATCATTGTCGATGACATGATCGACACCGCCGGCACGCTCGTCAGTGTCGTCGATGCACTCAAGGACCGCGGCGCCACCCGGATCTATGCGGCGACCACGCATCCGATCCTGTCGGGTCCGGCGCGCGACCGATTGAGCGCATCGCCGGTGGAGGAGGTCGTCGTAACGAACACGTTGCACATTCCGGAGGAGAAGCGCTTCGAAAAGCTGCGCATCCTCTCCATTGCCGAGCTGCTGGCCCGGGCGATCCGGTACACGCACTCGAATGAATCCGTCAGCCAGTTGTTTGACTAGAGGAGAAGCACCATGGGAACGAAGGCAAAGCTGCAGGCGCTGCCGCGGCAGGAATCGGGCAAGAGCGTGACGCGCAAGATGCGCGCAGCAGGCCGCATCCCGGCGGTGGTATATGGACACGGCGAGGATACGCGCATGTTGAGCGTCGACGCCCACGAACTGGAGCTGCTCTTCAGCAAGGTCCACTGGGAGAACACGATCGTCGAGCTCGCCATCGAGGGTGAACGCGCTCCGGTGCGCACGCTCGTGCGTGAAGTGCAGTCGCACGCATTCAAGCCGCTCGTCGTCCACGTCGATTTCCAGCAGATCCATGCGGGTGAGATGGTGCACGTGTCCGTACCGATTCGCCTGCACGGAAACGCGCCCGGTCTCAAGGAGGGCGGCGTCATGATGCAGACGGAGACCGACCTCTCCATTCGTTGTACTCCCGACAACATCCCGGAGTATCTCGAGGTTGATGTTTCGGGTCTCTATATAGGTGACTCCGTGCACCTGCGCGACATCACGATGCCCGAGGGCGTCGAGGCCGAAATCGACGCAGACCGTACGATCTGCACCGTCACACCGCCGACCGTCGCGGCTGTGAGCGAGCCGACCGACGAGGAGCCGGCCGACGAGGACGCGGAGCCGGAAGTCATCGGTCGCGAAACGGAAGAAGAGGAGTAGTCTCCACTCCATCCGTGAAGGTGATCTGCGGGCTGGGTAACCCCGGCGCGGAGTACGAGGCCACGCGGCATAATGTCGGCTGGTGGGCGGTGGAAGAGGCGCAGGCGACATGGCGCTTCCCCGAGTTCCTTCGCCTGGGCAATGCGTGGCGCAGCACCGGCAGCGTCGGTGCGCATGAGGTTCTGCTGGTGGAGCCGCTCACGTTCATGAACAGGAGCGGCTCCGTCCTGGCAGGGCTCGCACGTCGCGATGATTTCGACTTCACACGCGATCTGCTCGTCGTGGTGGATGATACGGCGCTCGATGTTGGAAGGGTGCGCCTTCGTTCGGAAGGCAGTGCTGGCGGCCACAACGGATTGAAATCGGTCGAGGCGGCCCTGGGTACACGGCAGTATGCACGCCTGCGCATTGGCGTTGGTACGCCACCCCCGGGTGCAGACCTCGCCGACTGGGTGCTGTCGCCGTTCGAGGAACGCGACGAACGCCTGATCATTGAGCTGCTGCCCGCGATCGTGGATGCCATGACCGTGTGGGTAGCTGAGGGTGTGGACGCCGCGGCGAACCAGGTCAACCGCTAGTTCGCCGGGTCGTCAACCGCTGGTTCGCCGGGTCGTCAACCGCTGGTTCGCCGGGTCGTCAACCGCTGGTTCGCCG
>JAGTUV010000344.1 GCA_018224305.1 Gemmatimonadota bacterium | reverse complement strand
GTCGATGTGCTCCCACGGGCCGAACACGATGAAGATGTCGCCCGGCAAGATCTCGTGTTCTGAGAAGTCCCCCCTGAGCTCTTGTCCCTTGCTGAAGACCATGACCGGCTCCACCGCATGCTGGTGTCGCAGGCCGTAGCTCCTGATCGACTCACCGACCAGGGCTGAACGCGGGGGGATGATGACCTCCGCGAAGCCCGAGAGCTCCGGATCTTCGAGCCTGCCGAGTCCGTCTGCGCGTGTTTCGCGCCGTAGACCATAGGTAGACGCGAACCGCGCGATGTTGTCCTCGTCACCGAGCAGGGCCAGGACCTGGCCGCTTTGGAACCTGGTCTCGCGCCAGGGGGCGTACTCGACCTGTCCCCCCGAGGACAGTCCGAGGATGTTCAGCCGGTGCTCTCCCCACACGCCAGCTTCCTGAGACGTTTTTCCCTGCAACGGGCTGTCCGCAGGAATCGTGTAGTGACGGATATGGTGTGGGAGGCGCAGTGCGTCGATGAGCTGTTCCTGGGCAGAGCGGCGTTGGCCGGCTGGCGGCGCGTCGGGCAGGACGAAACGCCCGACCAGCGCGAAATAGCCGATCCCCAGGGCAAGCAGCGCGAGGCCGACGGGTGTCACGCTGAAAAGGCCGTACGACGCCAGGTTCGCTCCACGCAGGAGGTCGTTGGTCAGGATCAGCGGTCCCGAGCCCACCATGGTCAGGGTGCCGCCCAGGATGGCCGCAAACCCGATGGGCATGATCAACGACGATGGCGAGACCTTCTCGCGTCGCGCGATGTTGAGTACGCCCGGCAGAAAGAGCGCCACTGCCCCGATGTTCTGGATCAGGCCAGACACCAGGCCAACCGGCATTTGGACCATCGCGACGAGTCGTGTCCGCCTCGTGCCCGCCAGTCCCACGACCGCACGGGAGAACCGATCCATGAGGCCTGTGCGTGCCACTCCCTGCCCCATGATCATGACGGCCATCATGGCGATCACGGCGTTGCTCGAGAAGCCTGACAGCGCCTCCTGCGGCGTGAGCACTCCCAGCCATGCCAGGGAAAGCATGCAGATGATGGCCGCTACGTCGATTCGCACCACCTCCGTCACCAGCAGGACGACGGTGGCGGCCAGCACGGCCAGCACGATCAGGATGGAGGAATCCATTAATCAGCACGTTCGCGGCCATGTCATCATAACCGTTCGGGGTGGCGGGAACACCGCATATGGCGGGGTGGCCCGAATGTACGGTGTGCCGGCTCCGGGTGTCCACAGTTTCAGACGCCCCTCGTGGTTCTCGCGCCGGCCTCGCGTGTCGCAAGACGCCTTACGTCACCCTGCGTTCCGCCCTCGATACCCCGGATGATCCTGACCTCGCCGAGCGCGCGAGGGCAAGCTCCAGCTCCTCCCGGACCCAGGGATCGTCCTCGACGTCCAGCCGTTCCGCGAGCGCAGCGGATGCGCGCGACGACAGGATGCCGCCCAGTGCCCATGCGGCATGCCCTCGAACCATTGGTTCAGGGTCCGCGAGCGCGGCGGCCAACACGGGCACCGCCCCCGACGAGCCCCAGTTGCCGAGCGCGACCGCCACGTTGCGCAGGAAGCCGGCGCGCCCCGCTCGCCGCAACGGGGAGCCCCGGGAGAATGCCTCCCACCCGGCGGCATCCATGGACATGAGGTCGACCAACGAGGGCGAGCGCGTGCCCGGGTGCCAGCCGTCGGATCCAAACCGTTCCACACCATGCGGCTGCTCACCCGGCGCCCGCGCCGCGAACGCCGGCTCGCGCGCGATCTGCACGAACTTCGGCGCGTTCCACGGGCACACCTCCTGACAGATATCGCAACCAAACACACGATTGCCCATCAACGGCCGAAGCTCACGCGGAATCTCTCCGCGATTCTCGATCGTCAGATACGAGATGCAGCGCGTCGCGTCGATGACCGGCGCACCATCCGCATTGCGCCCGAGCAGTGCACCCGTCGGGCACGCGTCCACGCACGCGTTGCACGTGCCGCAATGATCGCGATCGAACGGCGCATCGAGCTCATCGAACTCCAGCTCGACGAGCAGCGTGGCCAGAAAAAAGTATGACCCGTGCTTCGGATGGAGCAGCATCGTGCTGCGACCGAACCAGCCGAGTCCCGCACGCTGCCCGAGCTCACGCTCGAGCACCGGACTCGTATCGACGCACGCACGTGCGAGCGGCAGCGGCGTATCCGCGTTCTCCTCCAGCCATCCCAGCAGCGCGATCAGCTTCTTCCGGATGACCTTGTGGTAGTCACGACCGTGCGCATACCGCGCGATGATGCCGCGCGATGGATCGCCCTCCGCCGCAGAGCCGTCCGCACCTCTCGCCAGCGGCGATCCATCATCGCGGTCGTGCCGACCCGATGAGGCGGCTCCACCCACGTCATTCGCGTAGTGGATACCGAGAACGATCGCCGACCGCAGTTCCGGATGCGCGACGTCCATGTGCACCCGCCGCTCGAAGGCATCCTCGCGGCTCAGATACGACATCTCTCCGTGCCGCCCCGCCGCGAGCCACTCGCGCAGAAACGCCTCGTGGCCGCTCGACCGTATGTCCGTCAGACCCACCAGATCGAACCCGAGCCGGACGCACTGCGCCCGCACGTCGGACGCCGACAGCGTGCGACGCGACGTCTCCTCGACATTGACTGATGAACTGGCCACTTGAGCGGGCTCCGGGGGCTTGAATGCGATTTGACACCGACTCGGCGCACGTCTAACATCCGCCCGGACTTAGACCCCTTTACCCCCGTGGAGTGCCGCATGGCCCGCACCATCCGCGTCGCGCATTCGCCCGATTCCGACGACGCGTTCATGTTCTACGCCCTCGCCGAGAACCTCATCGATACCGGCGACATCGAGTTCGTTCACGAACTCCAGGACATCGAGACGCTGAACCGCCGCGCCCTCAGGGGCGAGCTGGAAGTCACGGCCGTCTCGATCCACGCGTATGCCTACATTGCCGACAAGTACGCGCTCCTGCCGCACGGCGCATCGATGGGCGAGGGATACGGCCCGCGTGTGGTAGCCGGTGATCCGCTCCAGCCCGCCGACCTGCGCGGCCGCCGCATTGCCATTCCCGGCGAGATGACGTCTGCGTACCTCGCCCTGCGAATGTACATGCCGGACTTCGAACCGGTGACGGTGCCGTTCGATGAGATCATCGAGTACGTCGTGGCAGGCAATGCGGATGCCGGGCTGATCATTCACGAGGGACAGCTCACGTTCGGCGATGCCGGTCTCCACCTCATCGTCGATCTGGGCGAGTGGTGGGCCGGTGAGACGGGTGGTCTGCCGCTGCCGCTCGGCGGTAACGTCATTCGTCGCGATCTCGGCGATGACCTGATCCGTCGCGTGTCGAAGCTGCTTCGCGAATCCATCGCGTATGGCCTCGACCATCGCGCTCCCGCCCTGGCGCACGCCATGCAATATGGTCGCGACCTCGATGAGAGCCAGACGGATGAGTTCGTGGGTATGTATGTGAACCAGCGGACGCTGGACTACGGCGAGGATGGCCGTCGCTCAGTGCAGCTGTTCCTGGACCGCGGATTCGAGGAGGGCCTGATCGAGAACCGCGTTCAGGTCGATTTCGTCGAGGACTGATGTGCGCGGGGCATCGCCTTGCGCACCACGGCGATGAGCGCCGACGGAGTGAACGGCTTCTCCAGGAAATGACCCTGTTCGCGGATGCGACCCTCGCGCACGAGTGAGGCCTCGGAGAAGCCGGACATCATGACGATTCCCGAGTCCGGCTTCGTCTCACGAACCCGCGCCACGAGTTCGTCGCCGTTCAGGAGCGGCATCGTGAGATCCGTCACAATGACATCGACAGTTCCGGTGCCCGTGGCAATGCGGAGAGCCTGCTCTCCGTCCGATGCCTCCATCACGGCGAAGCCCTTCGATTCCAGCGTGCGCTTCGCGAGCGCGCGGACCGCATCGTCATCCTCGACGATCAGAACCGTTCCATTGTGAACGTCCGTCCGAGCCTCGGACACCTCGTGCTGTCGCTCAACCGCGTCGTGCACCGGAAGGAAGATCTTGAATGTCGTCCCCCGACCGGCCTCGCTGTAGACTGATATGTGACCGCGGGACTGCTTGACGATGCCGTAGACGGTGGAAAGTCCGAGTCCGGTACCCTCCGGCTTCGTTGTGTAGAACGGTTCGAAGATCCGGGCCTGTGTATCCTCGCTCATCCCCTCGCCCGTGTCACCCACCGATATCATCACGTACTCGCCGGGCGTGAGCCGCAAGTCACGCGCGGAATATATCTCCTCCAGGTCCAGCGTCGACGTTGTGACTGTAATCGCGCCCTCACGGCCGATAGCATCGCGTGCGTTCACGACAAGGTTGACGATGACCTGCTCCAGCTGACCAGGATCGACCAGTACATTCGGCACGTCATCCAGTACAGTATCGAGCGTGACATCCGCGCGGATCAGACGTCGCAGCAGTTTCTCGATTTCCGTGATCAGCGAGTTCGGACTGAGTGGCACGGGTCGGCTCGGCTGCTTTCGCGCGAATGTCAGCAGCTGCCGCGTCAGTTCTGTGGCCCGGTCGGCCGCCTTGCGAATCTCCTCCGCATCGTCGCGCGACGGGAGGTCCGCGGGCAGATCATCCAGCAGGAACTGGACGTGCCCCTGAATTGCCGTCAACACATTGTTGAAGTCGTGCGCTATGCCCGATGCCAACCGCCCGACCGCATCCATCTTCTGCGCGTGACGAAGCTGATCCTCACTCCGGCGGAGGCTCTCCTCCGCGCGCAGTTGTTCCGACAGGTCGTGCACGACTACCGCGAACGTCGGCGCGGAAGCGTGAGCCGGACTCAGCGGCGCAACCGCTAGGTGGGCAGGGAAGGTGGAGCCATCACTGTGACGGACGCTGGTGTCGGTTTCCATCCTGCCTTCGTCCGCGGCATCGCGCAGGAGGACCGCGATGTCCTCGGCCGACAATGTGAGCAGCGAACTGAGGTGCAGCCCCTGCGCCTGATTGGGCGCAACGCCGGTCATCTGCGTCGCACCGCGGTTCCAGCCCGTGAGCCGACCCTCGTCATCCACCATCAGGATGGCGTGGTCGCCGACCATATCGGAGAGCTGGTCCACGAACTGCCGGAGCCTGCGCAGTTCCGCCTTCTGCCCTGAGCGCTGTGACACCTGTTTCGTGCAATCGCGCAGTACAACAAGCAGGTCATGCTCCCCGTGCCGGGATGCGCGGACCTCGATCACTCTGCGTCGGCCGTTGCGACGCGATCTGGAGATCAGCACGACTCCGGATCCGCCGGCAGTCACCGCCGCATCGATGCGCGTCAACCATGCCGCCCCCGGTTCCCCGAGTCTCGGCGGCGTGCTGCCGGGCCACCCCATGAGCGAGGCTGCCTCGCTGTTCCAGGCATGGGCGTGTCCGTACGGGGCAATCACAGCCGCGGCGAGGGGCAGCTGATTCAGCCACCCCCCTACACCGTTTCCTGTCCCGTTTGGCATCACTGGCGCCTTCTCGGTCATTCGCTCGACCACTCGGTCCCCATGCCCCTGGTCACGCCGGCGACCACCGCCGGCGCGTTGACTGCTTTTCAATCGTCTCCGTCCGGATCCAGCTCGGACGAGGAGCGCGGGGACATGATCTCCCAGAATTTGCCACCGTACCCCTTCGTTTCCTTCACTGCGTCACCGTGCTCGGTTATGGTCGGCGGTGTGTAGGGCTTCTTTTCCATGATTCAATCTCCTGAATGAAGTGTCGATGGGCGCCGGATGTGCACCACATCGAACGAATGCAGCTCACGCCGCATGTACTACCTGCTGTGCGACACCGGACCGCGCACGGCTGCGCGCTGCCAGCCAGGTCTC
>JAGTUV010000343.1 GCA_018224305.1 Gemmatimonadota bacterium | reverse complement strand
TCGATGTCGATCGCACCGACTCGGCCGTTCATCAGCCTGAACGTGACGGGATGCACTCGATAACCCGCTTACGCGGAAGCGATCTCCTCACGCGGAAGCGACCTCCTCACGCGGAAGCGATCTCCTCATGCGGAAGCGATCTTCGCGAACGCGAGCGGCTCGAGGCTGGCACCTCCGACCAGCAACCCATCCACGCCGTCGGCAGCGAGCAGGTCGGCGGCGTTCCCGGGCTTGACCGACCCGCCATACAGGATCGGGATGGCACCGGCCTGCCTGCGGCCGTAGCGTTCGGCCAGGCGAGCGCGGAGCACGCCATGGGCCTCGGCGGCGTCGGCGGGCGTCGCGTTCACGCCGGTTCCAATGGCCCAGACGGGCTCATATGCCACGACGAGCCGGTCGTCCGCATCATCGGGAATCGCGTCCATGACGGCGTCGAGCTGGCGGAGGAGAATCTCGCTGAGCTGACCCGCCTCGCGCTGCTCGAGTGTCTCGCCAGCACACGCGATGGGTGTAAGGCCGGCGGCAAGCGCTGCTGCGCACTTACGCCCCACCTCCTCATCGGTCTCGCCGAAGATGTGGCGGCGTTCCGAGTGACCGGCCAGCACGCAGGTCGCGTTCGCCTGGGCAGCAATGGCGGCCGAGATCTCCCCCGTGAACGCACCGTTCTCCTCCCAGTGGATGTTCTGCACGCCGAGCATGATGTCGCCACGCTCCGCGATCGCGGCCTGCGCCGCCGCCAGGGACAGCGCCGGGGGGAAGAACATGACGGTACGGTTTTCATCGCGACGATATGCATTGAGAAACGCGGCAAAGAACGCCGTCGCATCACCGGGTCCCTTGTTCATCTTCCAGTTCCCGGCCAGTACCGGTTTGCGGATGCGATGGCTCATTGCGAACCTCCCTCATCATCGAGGATGGCAACGCCCGGCAGCGTGCGCCCCTCCAGAAACTCGAGTGAAGCGCCTCCACCCGTAGACACGTGTGACATACGGTCCGCGAGGCCGGCGGACTCGACGGCGGCGGCGGTATCGCCTCCTCCCACGATCGTGGTGGCTCCCTTCGCCGTCGCTTCCGCCACGGCGCGAGCGACACCAAGCGTACCTTCCGCGAAGTCGTCGATCTCGAAGAGACCCATCGGTCCGTTCCACAGGACCGTCCGCGAACGCTCAACGAAGTCACGGAACGTCGCAATGCTCTTCGGCCCGATATCCAGAATGGAACCCTCGGGGGGCACCTCATCGCGCGCGAGCAGCCATGTGCGCGCACCGGCCTTCGCTTCACCGGCCACTACACAGTCGACCGGAAGTACGATTTTCTCGCCCGCCCGCTCGAGCAGCATGTGCGCCATCTCCACGCGATCCGCCTCCACCAGCGACGTGCCCGTTTCCAGGCCGAGCGCACGGAAGAACGTGTTGGCCATCGCCCCGCCGATCAGCAGGTGGTCGACACGCGGCAGCAGGTTCTCGATCACGTCGATCTTCCCCGAGATCTTTGCGCCGCCGAGGATCGCTACGAACGGACGCTCGGGGTTGTCGAGTGCGTCGCCGAGGAAGCGCAACTCCTTCTTCATCAGCATGCCCGCCAGCGCCGGCCGCCCGGCCTCCTTCATGACTTCTGCTACGCCGCACGTGGATGCGTGGGCGCGGTGTGCCGAACCGAACGCATCGTTCACGTAGATGTCGGCGAAGGAAGCAAGCGCCTCGCTCAGCTCCCTGTCGTTCTTCTCCTCGCCCGGCAGGAACCGCACGTTCTCCAGCACGAGTATCGACCCGGACGCCAGTGACTCCACCGCCGCCTTCGCGTCGGCCCCGACGATATCCGGCACGAAGCGAACGGGAACATCCACCAGCTCCTCGAGCCGTGCCGCCGCTGGCGCGATCGACATGTCATCGTTGCGCTGCCCCTTCGGCCGGCCCAGATGCGACACGAGAACCACCCGCGCACCGTGTTCGACCAGGAACGTCAGCGTAGGCAGCGTGGCGCGGATGCGAGTGTCATCCGTGACCCTGCCATCTTCGATCGGCACGTTGTAATCGACACGCACCAGCACCCGCCGGCCGCGAAGCGCCCCGGTGTCCACCGCATCAATGTTTGCCTTGCTCATTCTCACCCTGTGACTGACATGGGATTTCAATCTGGAAGGTTCAGCGCCGGTGCGCATCCAGCAAGGCACGTGCTCATTTGTCCGGGGGGCCTCGCGAATGGAGGGCGCGAAAAAGCGGTCGCAGCTTTACGCCGCGACCGCTCTGCCCTGCCAGGCCGTACGGATCAGCCGTGCATCGGCTCTTCCGCTACCTGCACTGAAAAACGAACGGAATCCGGACCGCGAGCCGTTACTTCCAGCGGCGTCTTGCAGTAGCTGCACGCCAGCACGCGGGAACCCTCATCTGCTTCCAGCTCCACCGCATCACGGTGACCACACACGGGACACCTGTACGTCCCGTATAGCTGCGTACCTTCCGTGGCCATCATTGTACCTCCAGCGCCGGCGTTATACGCTCCGGGATCCTGACCGAGCGAGATGCATGCCAGAAGCAGCAACCCCCAATGTCAGACGCACGCCCGCCCTGCCATAACGGTAATACCGCAACAATGGCCAGGTCAATGTATTTCTGCGGGACAGCGCGTTGGGCACAGCCCCGCAAGTGTCTATTCTGCAACCATTTGGCCTGCTCGTCTTAAAGCGACTTCGCAATATGGCCAGCCAGGTCCACACAGCGCACGGAATAGCCCCACTCATTGTCATACCAGGCCATGACCTTCACCATGGTGTCCCCCACGACGAACGTCGAAAGCAGGTCCACGATGGAACTTGCGGGGTGTCCGATGTAGTCCACGCTGACGAGCGGCTCATTGGACACTTCCAGGAAACCCTTCAGCGGGCCGGTGGCCGCGGCGCGGAACGCGTCGTTGACCTGCTCGACCGTGACGTTCTTCTCGAGCTCGGCAGTGAGATCGATGACCGAGACGTCGGGGGTGGGCACGCGCATGGCCATACCGTCGATGAGACCCTTCACCTGTGGCAGGACCAGGGCAGTGGCCTTGGCGGCGCCGGTGGTGGTCGGGATGATGGACATGGCCGCTGCGCGGGCGCGGCGCAGGTCCTTGTGCGGGAGATCGAGGATGTTCTGGTCATTGGTGTAGGAATGGACGGTCGTCATGAGGCCGCGGCGGAAACCGAAGCTGTCGAGCAGCACCTTGACGACGGGAGCCAGGCAGTTGGTCGTGCAGCTGGCGTTGCTGATGACGTCGTGCGAGTCCGGCTCGTACCGATCGTGGTTGACGCCCATGACGATGGTGATGTCCTCGTTCTTCGCGGGAGCCGTGATGATGACCTTGCGCGCACCGCCCTCGATGTGCTTGGCGGCGTCCTCACGGCTCGTGAAGCGGCCGGTGCCCTCGAACACGATGTCGACGCCGAGATCCTTCCATGGCAGCTTCGCGGGGTCCTTCTCGCTGAGGACGCGGATCTGATCGCCATCGACGTCGAGTCCGTTCTTCGTTGCCTTGACCTCACCATCGTAGCGACCATGCACGGAGTCGTAGCGCAGCAGGTGGGCGAGGGTGTCGTTATCCGTGAGGTCGTTGACGGCGACGAAATCGAAACCTGCGTCGTACTTCTGTGCGGCGCGGAGAATGTTGCGGCCGATGCGGCCGAATCCGTTGATGGCGACGCGGGTGCGTCCCGATTTTCCAGCCATTGTATGCTCCCGTCATTGTCGAGTAGGTCCGCGTATCTCAAAGGCGCGGACGAACGTGATCAGTTGAACGCAGCAGGCGCCGGCGGCAGCGAGAGCGGCGGCGCATTCAGCGGCCGTGGCTCCGGTCGTCAGCACGTCATCGACGAGGATGATGTGGAGGCCCGTAACATCGGCTGCCGGGGCAAACGCCCCGGCCACGTTAGCCGCACGGGAGGCGGGCTGCAAGGCCGTCTGCGTCCTGGAGCCGGTCGTGCGACGGAGGGCAGGCACCCCGGTCCGCGCAGTAGCCCGGGCGAGGGAGTCGGCGAGGAGTTGCGCCTGATTGTAGCCACGCTCGCGCTGCCGCCGGGGCGTGGTCGGCACTGCGGCGATCACGGCCGGTTCATGCGCTTCTGCCGGCCAGCGCACGCGGGCCATGTGCTCACCCAGCGGTCCGGCGAGCGCTCGCCAGCCGCGGTACTTGAGCTGGTGGACGAGGCGGTCCGCCGGCGGCTCGAGCAGACACGCCGAGCGCGCGAAACGCAACGCATCGGGCCACTCCCTGCACTCCGGACAGGTGAACGAATCCGCGTCGACGCCGGTCATCCGTTTCGGCGCGCCGCAGCGCGGACAGACGGGTGCCGGCGGGGCACGCAGGCGGGCGCGGCACCTGCGGCATACCAGGCGGGCCGAATCGCCCGGGGCGATCAGACCCTCGCAGCCAAGGCATACGGGTGCGAGCACGAGGTCCAGCAGCGCGCCGGTAATGGTCATGCTGTGAGATGCGACGATGTCCGGGGCGCCGCCATGGTGGGCTGGGCCAACTTCACCAGGGTGTGTCGAGCGGGTTGTCCCGTGGGTGCGGGCCCGCCGCGCCTGGATGCGGAGAGTCCTCATCGTTGACGTGCCCGGCCCGGCCCGGCGCTGCGGGCCGACCGCACCGTCCGCGTGACGCCCTACGTGCGCAACGCTTCCCGCATCAGGTCGATCGGGGGTTCGACGTTGAACCATAAGCCGAATGCGGCGGCGCCCTGCGCGACGAGCATCTCGGTGCCATCCGCGGCGGGGATGGCCAGTTTCCGAGCATGACTCACGAAGGGTGTAGCGCGATCGTGCCGGTAGACGATGTCGAGGACCGCGCGCGTGGTCCCGAGCCGCGACAGATCCAGTGGCAGCGGATCGTGGTCGCTGAGTCCGACGGAACTGGCGTTGACGATGAGATCGATGTCTGCGCCCGCGATATCGTTCACCGACGTGATGACCCGGATGACTCCGCCGCCCCGATCGAGCCGCGCCGCGAGGACACTGGCACGATCGGGAGACCGGTTGAAGATCGATACCGCCGACGCACCCGCGTCCAGGAGCGCGCATGCAGCTGCCGCCGCGGCACCGCCCGCACCGATGATGAGGGCGGAGATGCCTGTGAGATCCGGCAGCAGCAGCAGCGCGGCGTGACGGAACCCGGCGACATCCGTGTTGTCGCCGTGAACCGTTCCATCCACCCCCCAGAACGTATTGCACGCACCTGTGCGCGTGACAGCCGCGGTCGGTCGGTCGATGCATTCCGCCGCCGCCGCCTTGTGCGGCACGGTCACGTTGCCGCCGCCGCCTGCCCTGCACAGCGCACGGATGAGCGGGCCGACCGCCTGACGGTCGCAGGGAAGCGCGGTGTACACCGCGTCGATGTTGCGGTCACGGATGGCCGCGTTCTGGAAGATGGGGGATACGGAGTGTGCGACCGGATCGCCGAGCAGCACGAACAGGCGCGTCGCCGACGAGACCGCGTGCCCGCCGTTCAGGGTGCCAGGATCGGCTCCAGCCGTTCCAGCAGGCTGGCTACCGCCTCCTCGATCTGAGCGAACGCCTCGCGGTACAGCTCTTCGTCGCCGCCGAACGGATCAGCGACGGGCTCGGCGTGACCATCGCCATCGACGAACGCCGTGACGAGCGACACCTTCTCCGCACCGCCGAGCTCGCGCACGGCGTACATGTGCGACGGGCCCATCACCAGCACAAGATCCGCCCAGCCGATCAGTTCGGGTGTGAGCGGCTGCGACGTATGGCCGTCCAGCTCCAGGCCGCGCTCACGCGCGACCACGACGGCTTCCGGGGATGCGCTGGAGCCAGTCACGGCGCCGGTGCCAGCAGACGCCACGTCGACGTGCTTCCAGCCCCTCTCACGCAGGAGACTGCGCGTGATCGCTTCCGCCATCGGGCTGCGGCAGGTGTTGCCGCTGCACACGAACAGCAGATTGTACGTCGTGCCCTCCGCACGACCGGAGAGCCGGGGCGGGATATCACTGCCGGACATCGATACCGATTCCTGCCAGCTGTTTCCTCAATTTATCCGTCCCGATCGCACCGGCGCGCAATACGCGGGCTGTGCGATCTTCCACCGAAACGATGGTGGAGGAAGCCGATTCCGGCAATGTCCCGCCGTCCAGCACGAGCACGTCGCGGGCCCCCAGCGCATGGAGCGCAGCGACCGCGGCATCTCCGTCCCTCGCGGGCGGCGACCCCGGTGCATTCGCACTCGTCGAAGTGATGGCCCCACCCCACGCGTCAATCAGTGCCCCGACGAGCGGATGCGGAGATGCGCGCAGCGCGACCAGGCCGTCGGTGGAAATGATACCCTCCGGGAACGCGTCGTTCAGCGCAGGCAGCGCCAGCGTGAGGGGTCCCGGCCAGAAGAGCCGGGCAATCGATCGCGACGCTTCCGTCCAGTGCACCCCCGGCGCCTGTTCCGGATCGGTAACGAGCAGCAGAAACGGTTTCAGGACATCCCGGGACTTGAGCTCGCGCAGGGCTGCCACCGCTTCGAGCGTGACAGCGCCGCCGAATCCGTAGACGGTCTCTGTCGGATACGCGATCAGTCCATCGCGTGCCAGGTGCGCAACCACTTCCGGCAGCGCGGCGGCGATATCCGCAGCCGTCCTGAAGGGAAGGCGGTTCACTTCCGGTTGCGCAGCAGCATTTCCGCGACCGCGAGGTCTGCCGGGCTGGTGATCTTCAGATTCTCCGGCGCGCCCTCCACCACGATCACCTTACAGCCGTAGCGTGCAACCAGAGCGGCATCATCCGTGGTTGATATGCCGTCAGCCGAAGCGCGGGCGTGAGCGTTGCGCAGCACTTCGGCGGGGAACGCCTGCGGTGTCTGTGCAGCCCACAGAGTGCGACGGTCCGGCGTCGCCGTGACACGGCCGCCCTCATCGACCTCCTTGATGGTGTCGACAACCGGGATGGCGGCGATGGCGGAAATACCGCCGGCTGCGGCGGCGACACAGCGTTCGATGACCTCTGCGGAGACCAGCGGCCTGGCGGCGTCGTGGACGAGCACGATATCGGCTTCCATGGGCACAGCCGCGAGCGCGTTGCGCACCGAATCGCCCCGCTCCGCCCCGCCAGCGACGACATCGATGCGGCGGTCACTCATCAGCCAGTGCGGCGGCGCGGCGGCAAGCTCCGGCGGCAGCGCAATGATGACCCAGCGCACATCGTCGCGATCGAGGAACGGCCTGACGCTGCGCTCCAGCAGCGAGCGCCCCGCAAGCTCGAGCAGCGGCTTCGACACGCCACCCATGCGCAGGCCGGCACCGCCGGCCGGTATGACTACAGCGATCTGTCTCATGGTCCGAAGAGTTGTGCAATGAGTTCGCCGACCGTCTTCACGCCGACAATATCGAGTGCGCCCTGCTGCGCGGCGGGAACAGCTCGCGCGGGTACGTACGCACGCCTGAATCCCATGCGCGACGCTTCCGCGAGCCGTCGCTCGATCTGGCCGATCGGCCGCAGCTCGCCACCCAGGCCAACCTCGCCCAGAAATACCGAGCGAGCGTCCAGCTCGCGGTCATACACGCTCGAGGCCAGTGCCGCCACGAGCGCCGCGTCGGATGCAGTTTCCGCGATGCGCACGCCGCCCACCACGTTCACGAACACATCGAGCGCGCTGAAATCGATGCCCGCCCGCTTCTCGAGGACCGCGAGCAGCAACGCAAGACGCTGACGGTCGAAGCCCGTAGTGACGCGCTGCGGCGAACCGTAGCTGGCGCGTGTGCACAGCGCCTGCAATTCGACGAGGAGCGGGCGCGTACCTTCGATGACCGCGGCCACGGCCGTGCCGCTCACGCCGCTCGTGCGATCCTGCAGAAACAGTTCCGACGGATTCAGCACGGGCTCCAGACCGCTGGGTGTCATGCGGAACACGCCGATCTCCTCGGCCGCGCCGAAGCGATTCTTCGTGCTGCGCAGCACGCGATGGTCGAGCTGGCCGGTCTCCTCGAAGTACAACACCGTATCCACGATGTGCTCGAGCGTCTTCGGCCCCGCAACCATCCCGCCCTTGGTGACATGGCCGATCAGAAACACGGCGGAGCCGGTCTCCTTCGCCAGCCGCTGAAGTCGCGCCGCGCACTCGCGTACCTGCGTCACGTTGCCGGCAGCGCCATCCAGATCGTCGCTGTAGACGGTCTGAATCGAGTCGACGAACAGCGCATCAGGCCGACGCTGGGTGGTCGCTTCCAGGATCGCCTCCAGGCGCGTCTCACCGAGGAACGTGACCTGGCCCGCGGCCTCGTTGAGGCGGTCTGCGCGCATGCGCACCTGCGCCGCTGATTCCTCTCCCGAGACGTACAGCGTAGAGCGTCCCGCAGCGTGCAGTCGTGCAGCAGCCTGCAGCAGCAGTGTGCTCTTGCCGATGCCCGGCTCGCCACCCACCAGCACGATCGAGCCAGGCACTATCCCACCGCCCAGCACGAAGTCGAGTTCGCGCATGCCAGTGGCCCAGCGCAGCGTCTCACTGCCGGTGACGTCTTCCAGCTGAACGGGCTGCGCGGTCATGACAGCCGCCGCGCCACTCCGCTTCTCCCGCCGCGTCGCCTGCTTCGGCTCCTCCGTGAGCGTGTTCCACGCGTTGCACGCGGGACACTGCCCCTGCCAGCGCGGCGACTCGTTGCCGCACTCGGTGCAGAAGTAGATGGACCTGACCTTAGCCATGGGATCGGGACGCAGATGCAGTCGTGCGGATGCGCGGCCGGCGGTGGGCCCGAACCGGGCGTTGCTGTTCGCTCGCTATCACGCAGAAATGCAGCGGGCTAATGCTGCTGCGCATGCGAGAACGACTCGAAACGCGCGCACTCCTTGCGGAAGAACAGTTCGACCGTGCCCGTGGGCCCGTTGCGCTGTTTGCTGATGATCAGCTCCGCCTTGCCCTGAAGGTTCTTTTCCTGCGCGTCCATTGCCGTAAGGTAGTATTCGGGGCGATAGAGGAACATGACCAGATCGGCATCCTGCTCGATTGAACCGGACTCCCTCAGGTCGGAAAGCTGGGGACGGTGATCGCTGCGCTGTTCCGGTGCGCGGGAGAGCTGGGACAGTGCGATGATCGGCACGTCGAGTTCCTTCGCGAGCGCCTTGAGCCCGCGGCTGATCGCGCTGACCTCCTGCTGACGGTTCTCCGCGTCGCCGCCGCCGCTCATGAGCTGGATGTAGTCGATGACGACCAGGCCGAGGTCCGGCTGGTCGGCCTTCAGGCGGCGCGCCTTCGCACGCACCTCGAGTACACTGACCGAGCCGGAGTCATCGATCCACACGGGGGCGGTGTTCAGGTGACCGGCGGCCTGGGCGAGCCGACCGAAGTCGTCATCCTGCAGGCGGCCGCGCAGCAGGCGTCCGAGATCGACGAGCGCCTCTGAGCAGAGCATACGCTGTACGACCTGCTGCTTCGACATTTCGAGCGAGAACATCGCGACGGGCGTCTGATGCGATATGGCGGCATGAAGCCCGACGCCGGTGACGAACGCCGTCTTCCCCATCGACGGACGTGCGGCGACGATCACGAGATCACCCTTCTGGAGGCCGCCGGTCATCTCGTCGAGATCGTGAATGCCCGTCGAGATGCCGGTGATTCCGCCCTTCGCCGCCTGCAGCTGCTCGATCTTCTCGAACGTCGGATACAGTATCTTCTTGATCCAGACGAAGCCTTCGCGCTCGTGTGACTGCGCGACCTGGAAGATCCGCTGCTCGGCCTCGTCGAGAATCTGCTCGACCGTGCGCTCACCGACATCGTACGATTCACGAATGATCTGCGACGATGCCTCGATCAGACGACGCAGCAATGCACGCTCGCGGACGATGCGCGCATGATATTCAATGTTCGCGGCGGTCGGCACAGCATCGAGCAGCTCGGCGATGTACGACATCCCGCCGACTCCCTCCAGCTCGTCCGTCTTCGTCAGATCCTCGCCCAGTGTGACCGGATCGATGACCTGGCCGCGCTGGAACAGCCGCACCATCGCACGGAACACGCGGCGGTTCCCTTCGCGATAGAACATCGTGTCATCGACGAACTCCAGCGCCTTCGCGACCGCGTCGCCGTCGATGAGCATGCCGCCCAGCACGCTGATCTCCGCTTCCGGCGCGTACGGCGGCTGCCGGTCGGACGACGCGTACGTCGATGACCCGCGCGCAAACGATGCGGTGTCGAATTCAAGCTTGTTCATCAAGTACCTTGCGTACCAGCTGAAAGTCCTGCCATGCCACACGCGCCATCTGCGGACTACGCAGCAGATACGCGGGATGATACGTGACGACGAGCGGCGTGTCGCGGTACGTATGTACCGAGCCTCGCAGGCGACCGATCGCCTCCTGTGAATCCAGCAGTGCCTGCGCCGCGAACTTACCGACCGCGAGCAGAACCCGCGGCGAGATCGCTTCCAGTTGACCGTGCAGGAAATTCGTCGTGCACGGTCTCACTTCCTCCGGCAGCGGATTGCGATTGTCCGGCGGACGGCACTTGAGCACGTTGCAAATATAAACCTCCGCACGCGGAAAGCCCGCACTCGCCAGCATCAGGTCGAGCAGCCTGCCCGCGCGCCCGACGAACGGACGGCCCGTGCGGTCCTCCTCCTGCCCCGGCGCTTCGCCCACCACAACGACATCTGCCGAGGGACTGCCCTCGCCGAACACGACGGTACTCCGGGTCGTGTGCAGACCGCACAGGGTGCACCCGGCCGCCGTGTCCGCCAGAACGGACAGACGATTCGCAGCCTCCCCCACCGGCGGGGTTTGAGCGGCCGGCGCATTCGTCCGAGCGGCCGGCGCATTCGTCAGAACGGTCGGCGCATTCGTCAGAACGGCGACCGCCTCAGCCGCGCTCATGGCGTCGAGGCAGATCTCGTCGACGCCGAGATCGGCGAACTGGCGGAGGTAGCGGCGGAGCAGCACGCGGTCCATGCTCACACACGCTCCGCGAGCAGCGGCCGCACGCGATCGAGCAGTGCGTCGGCCACATCATCCTTTGACATCAGCGGCAGTTCGTCATCACTATCCGAGCTGATGATCGTTACACGGTTGGTGTCCACATCGAAACCCGCTCCGTCCTCATCGGCATGGTTGAGTACGATGAGATCCAATCCCTTGCTGCGAAGCTTTTCGCGAGCGTTGTCGCGCCCGTCTCCCGTTTCGAGCGCGAATCCGATGATCCGTGCGCCGGTCCGCCGCCGCTCGCGCGTGACGCGCAGGACATCGGGCGCGTGCTCGAGCAGGAGCGTGTCGGGGGAATCACCTTTCCTGATCTTGCCGGCGACCGGCTGCGCCGGCCGGAAGTCTGCAACGGCCGCGGCCATGAACAGGACATCGGCACTGCCGACCGCGTCGCCGACCGCGGCCGCCATGTCATCGGCCGTTTCCACCCGCTGGAACGCCGGTCCGGGGGGTGGCGCCACCTGCGCCGGGCCGCTGATGAGCAGCACGTCCGCACCGCGTCGCCATGCAGCGGCCGCAATGGCGTAACCCATGCGGCCGGACGAGCGGTTGGAGAGTACGCGCACCGAGTCGACCGCCTCGCGCGTCGGCCCTGCCGTGACGACGACGCGGCGACCACGCCAATCGGCCTCCGTACCAAGCGCGCGACCGAGGTGCTCCAGCACGGTGTCGGGCTCCTCTGCCCGTCCCGGCCCCGACCCCTCACCGAATGCGAGCGGCCCGGTAGCGGGCCCGACGATCGTGTAGCCGAGGGCGCGGAGATGTTCGACGTTCGCCTGGGTCTGCGAGTGCGACCACATGAGGTCGTTCATCGCGGGACAGACGAGTACCGGCGCGCGGGTCGCAAGGACAATGGCTGCGAGCAGATCGTCCGAGCGGCCCGAGGCGGCGCGTGCAATGAAATCTGCGGTGGCGGGTGCGATACACACCGCGTCTGCCTCACGGGCGAGGCGGATGTGATCGAGTGCGTGACCCTCTGCCAGGATGTCCGAGAGAACGGGCCGGCCGGTCACCGCCTCGAAGGAGATCGCGCCGACGAACTCCCGGGCTGCGCGCGTCATCACGACATCGACGACCGCACCGAAGCGGGCGAGATCGCGTGCTAGTTGTACGAACTTGTAGGCGGCGATGCCGCCGGTGATGCCGAGGACCACTCGCCGCCCCTGCCATGGGCGACGTCCGCTGGCGACGCCGGCAGCGGGCCGGACCGCCCGACCCGACGCGGCATCGCCAGTCAAGGCTCAGGTCCCCCGGCGACGACGCTTGACGAGGGAGAACTCGACACTGCCGGAGCACAGCGTCTCCAGCGAGCGCGTGGTAAGCTTCTGGTCCGAGTCAGACGGAACTGCGTCGCTCGGAAGCGCGTTCAACTCGCGTGCGTAACGCGCCGCGACCAGAACGCCCAGGTACTTGCTGCCTGAATTGTTCGCAAGCTCGTTCGGAGTGTAGACACGCATCAGTGACTCCCTTGGATGAACCCATCTATGTCTGCCCTGAGCCCGTCCAGCATTTCGTCGAGGTGCGGCTGTCTGCTCACCCGTTCGCGCTCGGCGGACACTATCGCTTCAATGGTCTGAAGCGCCTGCTCGAAGACGTCGTTCACGACGACGTAGTCGAAGTTCTTCACTGCGTCCAGCTCCGCACGCGCGGTACGCATGCGTGTAGCCAGTTGTGCTGCGTCCTCGCTGCCACGCTCCGCCAGGCGCCGCTTCATCTCCGACACGCTCGGAGGCAGCACGAACAGGAGCACCGCATCGCTCAACGCCCGCCGCACCCGCTGCGCACCCTGCACATCGATGTCGAGAACCACGGTGCTGCCCGTTGCCAGGGCAGCTTCGACGCCGCTCTTCAGCGTGCCATAGCGTCGCTCGTGTACCTGCGCCCACTCGAGCAGTTCACCCTTGCTCTGCAGGCTGTCGAAGCCCGCGTCATCGACGAAGCGGTAGTCCACCCCGTCGCGCTCTCCCGGCCGCGGCAGACGTGTCGTCGCGGACAGGCTGAACACCATGTCGGCCCGGCGCTCGACGAGTGCACGGGCCAGCGACGTCTTTCCTGCGCCGCTCGGCGCAGCAATCACGAGCGGAAACGGCCGATACTTCGACGTCACTCGACGTTCTCGATCTGTTCGCGCAGGCGTTCGATCTCGTCCTTGATCGCAATCACCTGATGCTCGACCGGTGCGTCGTTGGCCTTGGACCCGATCGTGTTCGTCTCGCGGTTCATCTCCTGTGTCAGGAAGCTGAGCCGCTTGCCGACCGGCTCCGCGCTCCCGTCCGCCAGCGTCTCGCGGAACATCTCGATGTGCGAACGCAGCCGGACCACTTCCTCGCTGACGTCCCACCGTTCCGCGATGTATGCGATCTCTCGCGCGATACGATCCTCGTCGAGCGGTACGCCTTCCAGCAACTCGGCAACGACGCGCCGCATGCGATCCCGCTCGGCAATGAGTCTCGCCGGTGCCAGCTCCGCGATGCGCACCAGCGTCGCCTCAATGGAGCTCAGCCGTTCCTCCAGATCGACCTGCAGCCGCTTTCCCTCGCCCTCACGCATCTCGATCACAGCGCGCGCCGCGGATTCCGTTACCGCCTGGACACTCACCACGTCCGGCACGTGCTTCTCGACGTCCGTCTCATCGACGATCAGGTCGGTAAACCGGCTGAGCAGCGCCAGGTCCACTTCTCCCGGCAGGCCCAGCTCGTCCTTGAGCGAGCGGAGCAACCGGAGATACTGCCGGGCACGGGCACCATCGACGCGCAGCGCGATCTCATCGCCAGCCGACTCGAGCGTCTCGAGGCGCAGCGAGAAGTTGACGTGACCGCGCGGCAGCAGCGCGCGCAGCCAGTCGCGGATCTGCGGCTCGAAGCGGTCGACGACACGCCCAACCCGGAGGTTCAGGCTGAAATAGCGGTGATTGACAGTGCGGGCCTCTGCCCGCAACCGTCCCGCCGGCGTCTCCAGCTCCGCTTCGCCGTACCCCGTCATGCTCCGGATCATGTATACACCGCAGCCAGGTAAAGGTAGACGAAGCGCGAAGCCCGGTCAACGCGGGGGGCGACAATCAGTTCCACAGGTCCCATTTCACTCCGTAAAAGATCCGCGGACCCCGCTGAACCCGGCCTGGCAGCTCCACAATGTCATTGCCGAGGATGTCCTCCCAGCGGATGAAGGCACGAACGTCGATGACCCGGATCTGGAGGTAGGCGTCGGCCGTGGTGAACGCCGGCAGCCGCGAGTACGCGCCGTCGCCGTCCGCCGCTGCGGCATCGAATGCG
>JAGTUV010000342.1 GCA_018224305.1 Gemmatimonadota bacterium | reverse complement strand
GATGACGTCGCCACGGCCGGTCACGGAATGATCATGGTGATGGGCAAGGGCGGCGTGGGCAAGACGACGATTGCAGCCGCTGTGGCCGTCGATCTGGCAGCTCGCGGTCTGCCTGTGCACCTGTCTACGACGGATCCTGCTGCGCACGTTGCGGAGACACTGGGCGGCGCGGTTGATGGTCTCACTGTCACGCGCATCGATCCCGCGGTCGAGACCGAACGCTACATCGAACGCGTCATGCAGGTGAAAGGCAGGGATCTCGACGACGCGGGACGCGCGCTGCTCGAAGAGGACCTCCGCTCTCCGTGTACGGAAGAGGTTGCGGTCTTTCATGCGTTCTCCCGCGTCGTGAATGAAGCGCGTCGCGGTATTGTGGTGCTCGACACCGCGCCCACCGGTCACACGCTCCTGCTCCTCGACGCAACGGGCGCCTATCACCGCGAGGTGCTGCGCACGAGCAGCATGCCGGCGGAGCGTGTAGTGACGCCGATGATGCGGCTGCGGGATCCCGACCACACGCGCATACTCATCGTGACGTTGCCGGAAACGACTCCCGTACTGGAAGCCGAGGCGCTCCAGGCCGACCTGCGTCGTGCCGGCATCGAGCCGTACGCATGGATCGTGAACCAGAGTGTCGCCGCTGCCGAGACGACCGATCCACTCCTGCGCGCGCGTGCGGCGGCCGAACTGCCACTCATCGAGCAGGTGCGGAACCAGCTTGCGAAACGCAGTGCGATCGTATCGCTGCAGGCCGAGGTGCCTGTGGGGCCCGAGCGACTGCGCGCACTCATCTCGAACGCGTCCGCGAACACAGAGCCGACCCATGTCTGAGTCACTCACACGCAAGCTCTCGTTCCTCGACCGTTATCTCACGGTGTGGATCTTTGCCGCGATGGCTCTGGGTGTCGCACTCGGATACTTCTTCCAGGCACCCGTTGAGTCGTTCAATGAGCGGCTGACCATTGGTGAGCATACCAATCTGCTGATCGCCATTGGCCTGATTCTCATGATGTACCCGCCGCTGGCGAAAGTGAAGTACGAGTTGATGCCGAAGGTATTCGCAGACACGCGCATCCTCGGGTTGTCGCTCGTGCAGAACTGGATCATCGGGCCGATCCTGATGTTCTCACTCGCCGTCGTGTTCTTTGGCTTCATCGCGCCCGCTCTGTTCGGACCGGATCCGCGCTGGGGCTACTACATGGTTGGCCTGATCCTGGTCGGCATTGCGCGCTGCATAGCGATGGTGCTGGTATGGAATCAGCTCGCGCGCGGCAACAGTGAATACGCTGCCGGACTCGTCGCACTGAACAGTGTCTTCCAGATCGTCACGTTCGGCATCTATGCGTGGTTGTTCGTCACAGTCCTGCCTCCATTGTTCGGCCTCCAGGGCATGGTCGTCGACGTTAGCATTGGTCAGATCTTCGGCAGCGTCATGATCTACCTCGGCATTCCGTTCGCCGCGGGCATCCTGAGCAGGGTGATCCTGCTGCCGATCAAGGGCAGCGAATGGTACGACCGTGTGTTCGTCCCGAAGATCTCGCCGGTCACGCTGGTTGCACTGCTGTTCACGATCGTCGTCATGTTCAGCCTGCAGGGCGAGCGCATGATCCAGCAGCCGCTCGACGTGCTGTGGATTGCGATACCGCTGTCGGTCTACTTCGTGATCATGTTCCTGGTCAGTTTCTTCATGGCGTACCGGCTGGGGGCGGACTACGGACGCAGTGCGACGCTCGCGTTCACGGCGTCGGGCAACAACTTCGAGCTGGCGATTGCGGTGGCGATTGCGGTGTTCGGCATCACGTCGCCCGTGGCCTTCGCGACGGTGGTCGGCCCGCTCGTTGAGGTACCCGTTCTGATCGGCCTGGTGCACGTCAGCCTGTATTTCATGCGCAGGCTCTATGGCGGTCAGGCCGGTGATGAAGTGATTGATGCTGCAATGGATTCCGTGGCGCTCGACGGTGGTATTGCTGCGACGTCCGGGAGTGCGGACGTGGCCGGTGCATCGGCGGGATCGACCGCAGCCGCGCTCGGTGCACTCGATGATGCGGACTGTGCAACGACGCGGAAGGTTGGCGGAGCGGTTCAGCGGAAGCGCTGAGCCGGGCACGAGATTACGAGTACCGCAAGGTGGCTCACCCCGGCGATCCGAACCAGAAGCGGTCCACCCCCGTAGACCGACCAGAAAGCGGCCCGCCCCCGTGAGGGACGGGCCGCTTCTGCATCATGCGACCGAGCCGGGCTAGAAGTTGACGGTCACATCATTGGAGCATGTCGAAGTACCCGCCTCGCACACGCGGTACGTCAGCGAACCGCCGCCGCGAATGCCGGTGTTGTCCGTATACGCGCCGTCGTTGGCGGTCGTCGCGATATTTGATCCGTCGCGGAATACGTTCACACTCGTCGAGCTGGCACCCGACCACGTCAGATCGACGCTGACCACACCCCTGACCTTGTATGCCGATGCGCTGAGCGAGATGCCGCCCGTGCCTCCACTGCTTACGGTGACGCTCCGCGTGCTGCTGTTCGTCGCGCCGTCATTGTCGGTCACGGTGAGCTGCACCGAGTACGTGCCACCCGAGCTGTACGTGTGGCTCGGGTTGGTTGCGGTAGACGTTGAACCATCCCCGAACGACCACGCCCGCGACGCAATGGTGCCATCACTGTCCGTGCTGGTGTCGGTGAAGCTGCAGCTCAGGTCGCTGCACGAGTACGTGAATGACGCGCTCGGCGGGCTGTTCTCGTCGCCACCGCCACTGCCGTCGAACAGGCTGTAGAGCAGGTGGTTGTTCGCGGTGCTCGACGACGACACGATGTTCTTCGTCGTCGCGTCATAGAGTGCGTTGCGCACGGTAGCCGGTGAGGCTCCGCCGTTCGTCTCGAGATACAGCGCCGCTGCGCCCGCCACGTGCGGTGCGGCCATGGACGTGCCGCTGATCGTATTCGTCGCCGTGTTGCTCGTGTACCACGCAGACGTGATGCTGACGCCCGGTGCAAAGAAGTCGACGCAGCTTCCGTAGTTCGACCAGGATGCCTTCGTATCGGAACTGTTCGTGGCGCCAATCGTCATCGCTGCCGGCACGCGCGCAGGTGAGTAGTTGCACGCGTCCTGCGCACGCCCGGCAAAGTTGCCGTTGCCTGCGGCGACCGCGTAGCCAACGCCCGCGTTGATGGAGTTGTTGACCGCGTCGTCCAGCGACGAACTCGCACCGCCGCCAAGACTCATGTTGGCGACCGCCGGCTTGACATGGTTCGCCGTCACCCAGTCGACACCCGCGATCACGCCGCTCGTCGAACCGCTGCCGTTGCAATCGAGCACGCGGACGGCGATGAGCGTCACGCCCTTTGCCACACCCCACGTGGCACCACCGACGGTGCCGGCGACGTGCGTGCCGTGGCCGTTGCAGTCCTCGGCGTTGCCACCGAACGCATCAAACCCGTTGCTGTTCGCACGCCCGCCGAAATCGTTATGACTGCGACGAATGCCCGTGTCGACGATATAGGCCCTCACGCCCGCGCCCGTCTGGTTGTACGTGTACGTACCGCTCAGTGGAAGATTGCGCTGGTCGATGCGGTCCAGGCCCCACGTCGCGTTGTTCTGCGTGGCCCACGCTTCGACCCGGCGATCAGGCTCCACGCGCATCACGCGCGCATCGCGCAGCAAGCCGGAGCGCGCCGCCTCCGACATCGCCCCGGCGAACCCGTTGAGCGCTGCGCGGTACACAAATTCGGGCCGAACACCGTGTGCATCAGCCACGTCGCCCGGTTGCGCATCCGCACGCAACGTGACGATGAACCGGCCTGGAATCACGTCGCCAGCGCTGAGGGAAGCGGGGGCCACCTGTACGGCTTCGGACTGGGGATCGAGCGGGGTTTCCTGGTCGCAGGCCGCAAGGCCGACCGTGAGGACGGCGGCCGCAAGGGTGCCGCGCAGGGTGAGGCTACTGCATCGCATTGGATATCTCCCGACAAGGACGGACAGAAGCGGCGGTCGATGGGATGTTCGGCCGCCGCAGGGACGTCGGTGGCTGGGTTGTCCTGATATGAAAGGCGTAGTGAGTATATAGGACGGCGAGGCCGGCGGGGCAAGGCTGTTCGGCAGACCACTGCTCCTCGGCAGCACGGATCGATTGCTGCGGGGTACGATCGACTGACCCGCGTGGAGCTGCGCGTAGCCACGCTCCCCCGACGAACCCCAAGCCACGGAAGAGGCCGATGCAGATACAGGTCAACACGGATCGCAATGTGGAGGGCACCCAGGCGTTCGAGGAGGAGGTCCGCACCATGATCGCGCGAACGCTCGACCGGTTCAGCGAGCGCGTGACGCGGATCGAAGCGCACGTGTCCGACTCGAACAGCGGAGCGAAGGGCGGCGGCGCTGACATTCGCTGCGTCCTCGAAGCGCGACTCGCGGGAATGAATCCGATTTCGGTTCGGCACCAGGCTGCTACACCCGAGCAGGCCGTGGCCGGCGCCACGGAGAAGCTCGAGAAGATGCTGCAGCGCACACACGACCGTCTCAACCGGACACGGGGGCGCACCTCGGTTGGCGGGGCCGAAGTGGACTGAACTTCGGGGGCGCCCTGGATAGACCGCGCGCCGCATGGCGTCCCTGCTCGCAGCCCGCGGTGACGATCCTCGCGTCCCAGCTGTATCCGTGGATCGTAAAGTGCAGCCCTGTCTGTGGATGGGCCGCCGGGCGGATGGGCGGTATGACCCCGCGGGAGGCTGTGATTGACGGGATTCGAAGTGGGCGAGGGCGGGTTTGGCAGGATACTGGAAGCAATTCCTGAAGTTGTCCTCGTGGTCGACCGCGCAGGATTTATCCTCTTCGTCAACCATGTCGAACCCGGATATGACCGGGACCAGGTGGTCGGAATGAATGTCGATACGACCATGACTCCGAAGGGGTTGGAGACCTTCACAGCAGCGCTCGAATCCGTATTCGACACAAAGGAAGTGGCGGAGTATGAAGTGGAGACCACCGCTCCGGACGGCAGTGCTCAGTGGTATCGAAGCCGCATGGCCCCACTTTGTACGGCCGGCCGGGTGGATGCGGTCATGGTGCAGGCCACCAACATCACGGAGCTGAAGGCCGCACAGGAAGAACTCGACCGGCTGCGTCGCTTTCTGCCGATGTGTGCCTGGTGCCGCCGAATCCAGAATAACGAGGGCGAATGGGAAAGTGTCGAGGCCTATCTGGGCCGGGAAGCGCGCACGAAAGTATCGCACGGTCTCTGTTCGGACTGCTATCAGGAGCAGATGGACGGAGCGAGCAGTAAAGCTCCGGATCGGCAGGCGTGACCGAGTCGAAAGTGGCAGCCTGGCCATCAACTACTGCAACCTGGAGTCGAACCAGGGCAACGGTGTGCACAACGGCACGCCGGTCTGCGTTTCAGTTCGCGATCATGAATCCGCTGGTCGTATCGACCTGCACGGTTAAACGGAGCTGCCCTGGCTGGGTGTCGAGTTTCTGACTCTGTGACGGGTTCTGCATGCCGGGGCGGATGCGCCAGATCGACCACTGCGTGCTGCCTCCATCACAGCGCATGTCAACCTCCAGCGTCATCAGCTCCTTCAGCTTGCCCTGCGCACTCATGGTCACCTCGACTCCGACGGAGTCGCTGCGGTAGGGCGCCAGCGTGAATGTCCGATGGGAATTGCCGGGCAGGGCGCCAGGCGGGATGACCAGAACGTTGTTTCCGCTGCGCAATGTATCGCCCTGGTTACCGACCTCGCGCGACACCGGCTCCGGCCACTCGGCCGGCGGCGGACAGGTGTGCCACGTTGTGGGGCTGCCCAGCTCCAGTACGCGCTCACCGCCACGGCTGCAGGCCGTGAACAACGGAAGGATCAGCGACGAAGCGAGCAGAACGCGCAGGGATGATCTCGTCATGGTCCCCCGTGGATTATCGAGCGTGACGTGCTTCCGGCACGGAGACGCGCCGGTGCGCTGCCCTGATAGAGCCCCTCTATGAAGATGCTCAGATCCGGTGTTGTCTGCAATCGTCCTGACCGCGGTCAGTTCGGTAAGTGGACCTCGACTTCCGCCTGATCAGCGATGGGGACGCCGTCCACCTCCCCCGTCACCACGACGGTCCCCGCAGCAGCCACGGTCCTTAGCCAGGCAGTGTACGTGCCGTCTCCATGGTTGACGACATCGGTCAGCTTGCCTTGCGTCGTGCTCAGCCTGACCGTCGATCTGCCCGACAGCACGCGATTGCCCGCGGCGTCCCTCAGCGTCACCATGACCAACGTTTCGCCGATGCCCACCCTGACTGAGTCGGGATCTACCGCGATCGTCGTCGTAGCCGGATCCGCGCTCTCGTGCCGCAGTTCCACCCGCGCCGTGTCAGGGATCGAATCACCGTTCAGCGTTCCCGTGACGACCGCCGTGTCCATCGACTCGTCGACGACCATCGTCCCGCCTGCCATGCTGCCGTCCGTTTTCGCCAGGTCAGACAGCGTGTCCGCCCGGAGGCGCGCCGTATAGGTGCCGTCGTTGTGGTCCGTCACGCCATCGAGGATGCCCACCGTCGTCGCCAGTGACACCACGCCGGCGCTGCGACCCAGCAGGTTGTCGTTCGCATCGAACACCATCACGGTGACGATCGCACTGGAGATCCCGTTCGCGGCGATCGACGTCGAGTCGCTCGTGATCGTCG
>JAGTUV010000341.1 GCA_018224305.1 Gemmatimonadota bacterium | reverse complement strand
CGCAGCGCGCCCTCCGCTCTCACCCGCTCGCGGTCGGCGACAGACGCCTGCCATGCTGCCGCGCCCGCACCGAGGAGTACCGCGGCGGCGGTCATGGCCAGGGCCGCCGCGGGCAGCCTGTGGCGACGGATCAGCTTTCTCGCGGCGTACATGCCGCTGCCCTGGTGTGCGTGTACGGGCCGGTGTGACAGGTGTCGCTCGAGATCCTGGGCCAGCAGTTCTGCTGAACCGTAGCGTCGCGGCGGTTCGGCCCGCAGCGACATATCGAGGATCGCGTCGACATCACCGTGCAGTAGCTTTGAGAGCCGCTGCGGCGTGGTTCGCCGCGCGCGTGCAATGGACTCCGCATCGAACATGCACTCCGCAGTCCCGGCGCCGATCGTTTCCGTGCGCTGTACGCGGCGGCTCGCGCGCTCGACGTCACCAGCGCAGACAGCCTGCGCATGCGCGGCCATCGAATGTTCGTGCTGCTGGTGCGGTCTGCGGCCGGTCAGCAGCTCGTAGAGCACCACGCCCAGTGAGTACACGTCGGTCGTCGTCGTCAGACTCTCGCCGCGCAGCTGCTCCGGGCTCGCATACTCGAGTGTCAACGCCTGCCGCTCGCGCGTGATCGGAGCGTCCGCCATCTGCCACGGCTGCAGCAGCTTCGCGACGCCGAAGTCCAGCAGCTTCACCCGGCCGTCGGGCGTCACGAGAATGTTGGACGGCTTCAGGTCGCGATGCACGACGAGGTTGCGGTGCGCGAAGTCGACGGCGCGCGCGACCGTCATGACCAGCGACAGGCGTTCGGCGACGGTGAGCCGCATGCGCTCGCAGTACACGTCGATCGTCAGTCCATCCACATGCTCCATGACGAGGTACGGCCGCCCGTCCTCCGTGACGCCGCCGTCGAGGAGCCTGGCGATGTGAGGATGGTCGAGGCCGGCGAGGATCTGACGCTCGGAGTGAATGCGCTGCAGCAGGTCTGCGTCCGCACCGTGCCGGATGATCTTGATCGCCACACGACGCCGGAACTGCCCATCATCGCGCTCGGCGTCATAGACCACGCCCATGCCGCCACGCCCGATCTCGCGCAGCAGCCTGTAGGCGCCCAGGCGTTCAGGTGCATCGTGATGGCCGAACAGTGCATCCGGCTGCACTTCCAGCACGCCCGCCTCGCGCGCATGCGCCGAGAGCAGGCCGAGCACTGCGGCCCGCATGGCTTCATTGGTGCCGCATGAGGCCAGGACGAACTCGTGGCGCCGCTCCGGTTCGAGCTCCAGCGCGGCCTCGAACAGCGTTTCCACCCGCTCGCGGTCTGTTGGCATCGGCATTAACGTGCGATGATGGCGCGTCCGCTGCGTTCACGCCTAATTTGCGGCGCCGGGCCCTCCGGCGACAGGATAATGCGGACGATCCGAATCGAAGCGGGAGATCATGGCAGCGAACGAAACTGTTGTCGACAATCGGAGCTGGACCCGGGGCGTGCTGTCGGCGCTGCTGTGGGCGGCCATCTTCGTCATCGTGGTGGTATGGGTGGTCCTGCTCGCGGTCATCTTCGTCTTTACCGTGCCGTTCGATCCCGGTCGCTATACGGTCGGCCGCTGGTTTCGCCGCGCGGCCGTCACGTGCGTCGCCATCAATCCGCTCTGGCGGTTCCGCACGTCCGGCGTGATGATCCGGGACCCGCGCCGACCGTATGTCGTGGTCGCGAATCACGAATCATATGCCGACATCTTCCTGATCAGCCATCTCCCCTGGGAGATGAAATGGCTGTCGAAAGTGGAAGTGATGCGGCTGCCGCTGATGGGCTGGCTGATGCGCATGGCCGGTGACATCCCGGTGCACCGCGGCGATAAGCGCAGCCGGGCCGAAGCCATGAACGGTATCCGCGACCGTCTCTCCAAAAACGTCTCCGTCATTGTCATGCCGGAGGGTACCCGCTCGCCCACCGCCGACATGCTGCCCTTCCGCGATGGCGCATTCCGCATCGCCGTCGAACTCGGCCTGCCCGTCCTGCCCATCGCCGTTGCCGGCACGCGCAACGCCATGGCGAAGGGCTCGTTCAGATTCAATCGCGCGACGGCCGAGGCCCGCGTGCTCGAACCCGTCGAGACGGCGAACCTGACGAAGGCGGATGTGCCGCGCCTGCGCGAGGAGATTCGCGACCGGATTCAGGCCGCGCGCGATCAGCTCAGGGCGGAGCTGGGGATTCTGTCGTAGGCGCCTCGTCGGACGGTCCGTACAGCGCAGCATAAAGCCAGGCCCGGGCCTTGACCCACTCCCGTCGCACGGTACGGTCGGACACGCCGAGGATCTCCGCGATCTCCTGCTCCTCCATGCCGGCGAAGTAGCGGCACTCGACGATCCTGCGCTGCCGCTCATCGAGTCCGTCGAGCGCACGATCCAGTTCGATCAGATCTTCCGGCCGCAGTTCATACGTCTGGCTGCCCGCCGTCAGCATCGTCTGCTTCCAGCCGCCGCCGCGCTTGTGCGACAGCATGGCGCGCGCGTGGTCCACCAGCACCTGCCGCATCGCTGTCGCAGCGATCGCCAGAAAATGAGAGCGGTCGACCGCAGGTATCACGCTGCTGCGGGCCAGCTTCATGTACGCCTCGTGCACCACGACGGTCGGCTGAAGGGCCGGGTCGTTCGACCGCCGCACCTGTGCGCGTGCCACGGCACGCAGTTCGTCATACACGTGCGGAAGCAGCGCGTCGAGTGCCTCACGGTCTCCGCGCCGCACTGCTCCCAGCAGTCGCGTCACCTCACCTGCGCTCACGCCACCTACATCACGTGGATCTGCTGCACCATGCCGTGCATGAAATGCGGTCGGCCGTCGCT
>JAGTUV010000340.1 GCA_018224305.1 Gemmatimonadota bacterium | reverse complement strand
GCGTCCCGCGTCCCGCGCGTGCCCGGTAACCGGCTCATCCGTTATGCGGACTTCGTAGCCGAGCCGGCGCGCCTCTTCCGCGGCGCCGTCGACAGCCGTCCGGTTGTCGAGCAGGACGTCGACCCCAACGTGACCGAAGGAGCGGGCCGGCGGGGTGCGGGCGGCTGCCTGCTGAAGCACCGAGCGTACGGATGCCGGTACGTCATTGACTGGCATGTACCGGTCGAGCACGCGCAGTGCATCGGCCGGTGTGGCTGTGGGACGCGTGAGAGGACCGGAGGCAATGACATCGAGCGGGTTGCCCGTCACATCGGAGACCACGAGACCGATGGCGTGCGCGGGCGCGATGATGTCAGCCATGCCGCCGCCCTTGAGCCTGTCAATGTGAGCGCGGACCGCGTTCAACTCGCGAATGTCGGCGCCGGCGTGCATCAGCGCGGACACGACAAGTGCGTACTCTGCGATCGATATGCTGCCGGCAGGTGCTGTACAGAGCGATGATGCGCCTCCGGACAGGAGGACGAACACGATGTCGCCCGCGTGCACACCGCCGGTGTGGTGTTCGACCGCGGCGGCAGCGTCCGCGCTCGATGCGTCAGGCAGGGGATGTGACGCGCGCAGCACGCGCGTGCGCGTGTCGTCGCTCAACATGGCGGTATCGGTACCGTGCGGTACGATCACAAGCGCGGAATCGGCGGGGCGCGGAAGTGCATCGAGAGCGGCGTACGCCATGGTAGCGGCGGCCTTGCCGATGGCGATCAGGTGAACTCGCCGCGCCTCCCGCAGTTCCTGCGATGCCCGGATGGCGCGGCGCACATGAGGGGCGGGGTCAGCTGCGGCGATCGCAGCGCGCAGGATGAGCCGTGCATGCGCTGCACGCCCGGCCTGCCGCCCACCGTCGCGATGAGAGGTCACACGGCGAGGCGGCCGATGCGCTCGCGGTACGCGGCGGAATCGTAGACGGCGTGATTCACGGGGTTCGGCGCCTGCTGGACGTTGAGGTGTGCGACGGCATTCGTCGCGGCCATGGTGGCCATGCGGTTGCGGGTGCTGTGCGTGGCGCTCCCGATGTGGGGCACGAAGACGGCGTTCCTGCATTCCGCGAGTCCCTGGGCCATCGCGGGTTCGCGCTCGTAGACGTCGAGTGCCGCGCCCGCGATCCAGTCCTCCTGAAGAGCGCGCACGAGGACACGCTCGTCGATCATCTCGCCGCGCGCGACGTTGATCAGGTAGGCACGCTGCTTCATGAGTCGCAGCTCCCGTTCACCGATGAGGTGGCGGGTCTCGTCCGTGAGCAGCGCGTGGAGTGACACGAAGTCGCTCTGTCGGAGCAGGTCGTCGAATTCGGACCACTCGGCGTCGTGCGATGCTGCAATCGCATCGCGCATGTTCGGGTCGAATGCGACCACGCGCATGTCGAAGCCGCGTGCACGGCGTGCCACCGCCTGGCCGATTCTGCCGAATCCGATGATGCCCAGTGTGCGATGTTCGCCGTCCGGGCCCCGTCCCACGTCCTCGCCCAGAAACAGTTCCGGTCCCCACATCTGGTATTCTCCGCGGACCATGTAGTTGTGGGCTTCCGGGATGCGTCGTGCGATTGCGAGCAGCAGTGCCCAGGTGAGGTCTGCGGTCGTCTCCGTCAGGACACCGGGCGTGTTTGCGACGGGTATGCCCAGCCGGGTGGCTGCGTCCACATCGATGTTGTTGTAGCCGACAGCGAAGTTCGCCACACCGCGCAAGCGCTTCGCCCGCGCGAGCAGCGCGTCATCGATGCGTTCGGTCAGGAGTGCGACCAGCACGTCCGCATCGGCGACAGCGCTCATGAGCGCCGCCCGATCGACGGGTGCGCGCGGATTGTTCTGGAGGATAAGCACGCTCGCGCCCGAGTCCCGGAGTATCCTCAGCCCGGGGTCGGGTATGCGGCGTGTGACGACAATCTTGAGACTCATCCAGGATCTCGCGGGGAGAGCGATCCGGCCGCGAAAGATCGGGCATGCGGGCGCGCCGCGAAAGTGGCGGGGGAATGAACATCCGGCGCGTGCCCGAATGCGAACCGGCTGCATGTCCCGTCCGGTCATTCGCAAGACCTGACCGGCGGGTTATACTGGGGTGATTCGTTCACGGCCGCATGGAGTCTCCAATCCCGACAATCTCCGAACGGCAGCAGCTGCCGCGTGTGCTCCAGGCACTCGCCGGTGCCGCGGTCGAACATCCCTACGAACGCAAGCTGCTCGTGTGCCGGCGCATGGGCGTCGGCCGGGAGTTGCTGCGGACGCTCGCCGGACGCGGTGTGTCGTGGGTGGGGTTCGAAGTGACGACGCCGAGGCAGCTCGCGCAGAGTCTGCTGGAGGATGATCTCGCCGCTGGCGGTCTCACCGTTACGGACACGTTCGATGAGTTGGGCATCCTCGACGCAGCGATCGACGTCGTGCTCGACGGTGCGGAGGGGCGGCTGGCCGGGCTGGCCGAGGGTGTGGGTCTGCGACAGGCGGTTGGCCGGTCCGTGCAGGCGCTGCGCATGGCCGGCATCGATCCACGGGCACTGGAGCGGGCCCGGTTTCGTGACGAGGACAAGCGCGCACAGATCGCACGCATCCTGGACGAGTATGAGCGGCGGCTGGGAGAGGCGGGCCGTATCGATCCGGCGCGTATCTTCGCACGGGCGAGCGCGAAGCTGGCGCTGGGCACGGCGTCACCGGAGGGGCAGGTCTGGGTCATGGCCGGCCAGAGCACACGGGGGCTGGATGGCGAGTTCCTGCGCGTCCTGATCGAGAAGGGTGCGCGGATCCTGGATGCTGATCCCGTGTTCGGCCTGCGGGCACCGGCAGCCTGGCTCAGCGGCGCGGCCACAGCGCCGCAGGAAGCGCTGGGATCCGGGTCAACGCCGCTGTCGTGGCTTCACGATGTGCCCGGATGGGGACGGGCGACGCGCCAGCGCGCCGAGGCTGGAAATGCCGGCGCCGGCGGTGGCCATGCCGGTGACGGTGGCCATGCCGGTGACGGTGCCCGCGACGGTGGCGGCGATACGGCGCACCGCGGCCATGTGGTACTCGATGTGTTCGCGGCGACATCCGTGTCGACCGAATTGCGGGAAGTGCTGCGCCGCGTAATGTCGGCGGGACTGCAATGGGACGAGGTCGAGATCGTCGCAACGGATCCCATGACGTACGGCGTCGCACTGGATGCGATGACCCGGCGCGTGGGCATTGCGGTGAGCTACGCTGCGGGACTGCCGGCGGCACGAACGCGGCCCGGCCGTGCAGTGGCGAAATACCTGGAGTGGGTCGAGCAGGGATTCCCGGCCGACGCCCTGCGGCAGATGTTCGAGCGCGGAGACCTCGCGGCGAAGGATCCGGATGTGACGGGCGTGGCTCTCGCGCGACGTCTGAGAACGCTGAAGGTGGGCCGCGGCCGGGCGCGGTACGAGAGCGCGCTGGCGCAGCGGGAGCGGATCACCGACGGGGCGCAGTCGACCGAGGACGAGCGCACGGCGGAGGAGTTCGCGGAGGATCGTTCGCGGGAGAAGCGGGAGATCGCTGCGCTGTCGTCAGTGATACGGCCGCTGCTCGCGGCGACGCCCGATGTGCCCGACCGCCTGAGCGCGGAGCATATCGCGGTGTCACCGGCCGAGCTGGCGCGCGGGCTGCTCGCGCTGCTCGATGCGGTGCCGG
>JAGTUV010000339.1 GCA_018224305.1 Gemmatimonadota bacterium | reverse complement strand
GTCCTCGGGGAGGTACGAAGCAGTCACGAAGACGAGCGAGTACGGTCCGGTGAAGGTACCGGCTGGGGCCACGCGATAGCGGTACGACCCAGCCGGCAGCACCGCGGCAAGTTCCATCGCTCCCTCGACGGACACGTTTTCATTGGCCTCCATCCGCTCCCCATTCGAGTTCAACACGGAGCCTGTGAACTCCGACGGGTCGCCGTCGCGCATCCGTAGCGCACTTACAAGAGAGGAATCGCTCAGGGTGAACGTGAACTCGTCGACATCGCCGACACTGTCTATAGCTTCCCCCGTGAGCAGCACGTCGCGTACGAGTGAAGCAGGAACGGCCTCCGGGAGGCGATTCGCGCGAAAGAGCCGGATCTCGAACGGCAGTGAATCGACATTGAACGTGGGGTCCTGCCACAACTCCACGGAGTATGTCCGGGAGGTCGTCACGAACGGCTGCGTCACCCATGCCTCGAGTGATGTGTCGTAGTGCAGCACTTCTACATGGAGGCCACCGCTATCGATAATGGATCCGCCGACACCGCTGCCGCTTTCCGCATTGACGTACAGTCGCACCAGGTCAGCAGTGTCCGGTGAAAAATTGTACCGCTCGATTTCACCGTAGGGGCTCAGTGCCGCCTCAATGACCGTGTTGAACGGGAGCGGCTGCGGGGAATCATGCGGCTCCGGCAGCCGCTTCAACTGAACCTCGTACCGAACAGACTCGCCGGGCGCGATCACGCCCAGATTCTCTATCGCCAGTGTGTATTCGTCTGTCGCGCGGAGGCCCTGGGTCGGAACACCACGGTTTACGTCGTGCGGTCCCGTCACGCCCAGCGATGCCTGCAAGTCCTCTCCCGCGCGAACAGCAGCCATTACATCGTGGTGGTCGAGTACGCGTAGAAACACGGTGAACGTATCACCGGGTGCAACGTCCAGACGGAAGACATCGATATCCATGGGGGCGGTCAGAGTGCCGGAGATCGTCTGCCCGTATGTAAGCAGATCGGCGCCGGTCTCGGGAGCAGGGTCCAGGCGCCCGAGCGCAACACGCCACGACATGCCTCCTCCACGCTCCGCCTCCGGCCGTGAATCTCTCACGATGAGCATGACCACCCTCTCAGCGGCTGCGGCCCGGAGTATGGCACCCGCGGACGTCACAAAGCCGTTGTAAGCATACGTCAGCTCAGTGCCGCTCATGTCGCGAACTGTGACGAGCAGTCCGGGAGGGTTCGACTCAATGCTCAACGCGGCGCTCTGGGCAGCCTCAATTCTGTAGTACAGCGTATCGATGGCGCTGACCGAATCGAATGTCCCGCCCACTTCGCTGCCGAGGCCGAGCGGACGATCCTCACTCTGGCCCAGCGGCGAAAGCGGCGAATCGCCGCACGCTGCGGCTACAAGGAGGATGAAGACAGCGCCGGCCGTGCCTACGGGGGGTGTGAAGGCTGGGCCGGCCGTTGAGGCGGCCTTGCGCAGCTGCGGTCTCCGCATGGAGGATGTCCTCTGTGTGCTGAGGATCGAGTGTCGGGCCACCAGCAGGGTACAGCAGCCAGACGATACCTGAAAATAGCCGTTCGTGGCTGGCACGGCGAGTGCCCTTGCTGCTGCAAGAGGCCAACCGTACGCACGGCACTCCAGAGTGGATCGCTCCATCTGGATGGTCCTCGAAGTGCAGCAGACATTCGACTGGGGCGTGGCTTTCGCGCTGCTCGCGATCGGGCCGGTCGTGGGCATCGGACAGATGATGCGGTTGAGAACGACCAGATGGAATTAGCCGCGTGTCGCACCAGCCTCGCCGGGCAGAAGCGGGCACTGCCGGCAACTCGATAGTCTGACGGACGTTTGATGGAGGCGGTGCATGTCAATGGCTCGGGGAGGTACCGTCGTACTCCTGATGCTCTGTGGGATGCCGTGGCCCGCGGAAGCCCAGCGGCCGGCTCAGCCGGAGCGGCCTGCTGGTGCTGAGCCCGCCACGCCACTCCGATGGCTTCGCCTCCCTGTCATGGAACTGGACGGTCCGCGTGTCACGCGCTCCCAATGAGGCGCCCGCCGGCTACGCAGGCGGCGGGAGTCTCATCCTGCTCCGCACTCCCGATGGCTGGCGTGTCATACACACCGACGCATGGATCACGTGAGCACGATGATCAGTGCGATCACCGCGATCAGCAGCGCGGCGCCCGCAGCCGCCGCCGAGACGGCGCTCGCCGTGCGCATGTGATCGAGCATGCGACGCGTTTCGCTCAACGCTGTCTCAGCCTGACTTTCAGGTGCCTCCATCAATGACTGCTTCATGACGGTCCTGGCAGATACGACTTCCTCCATCGCATCGACGAAGTGCCGGTGATGTATGCGCTTCAATTCGTCAGGCCCGTCGACGGCCGCAGCCGCGAGCGCGGCCTTCAGCACGGCGTTTCTGATGTCACCGCCGCTCACCGCGTAGCGTTCCGCCAGATCGCGGAAGTCGACGTCGTCCGCCAGTGGAGTCCGCTCATGGAGCTGCACGCGCCAGATCTGTTCGCGCTCGTCCACGTCCGGCAGCTCGAACAGCACGTGCGTACGGATCCGTCGCTCGAACGCGGGATCGAAGTTGGCCGCGAGGTTCGTCGCGAAGATGACGACGCCATTGAATCGCTCCAGCTCCTGGAGCATCACGTTTACCGTGGTGTTCGATTCGCGCTGCATGCCATGCGACACGTCGCGCGAGCGCCGCGCCGCAACCGCGTCGGCCTCGTCGAAGAACAGCACTGCGTCCTCCTCGGTGGCCAGCCGGAAAATCGCAGCGACGTTCTTCGGCGTCTCACCAAACCACATGGACTCCAGCTCCGAGTACCGAACGAGCAGCAGTCGCTTGCCGAGATGATGCGCGATCGCTTCCGCGCAGATCGTCTTACCCGTACCGGACGGCCCGGCGAAGTTGAACGCGAGCGCGGTACCGGTCGGATGACGCTCGCCGAGGCCCCACGCCTCGAAGATGAGACTGTGGCTGTGCACCTGCGTGAGCGCTTCGTTCAGCATGCGCACGGTGCGCGGCGGCAGGATGACATCGCTGAACGAGCGCTGCGGCACTACCGACTCGATGACGCCCTTGCGACCCGTCAGGCCGGGGAACAGTCGCGCGAATGGATTGGACATGCGGACGCATTGTGCAGGAACGAAGCCAGTGCCTGTCGCACGTGCCGGGGCTCGTGCTGGCTGGACGCCGTGTGCCTGCGGCGGCTGGCGTCAGACGCCTGCGCGCGTCGCCCACCAGACCCACGCGATGACGACGAGTTGAAGAGGGAGCCGCAGCCAGAGCCACACGGCCGCGATGCCGAACCCCGCACGCTCGGGCGCCAGCGCCATGTAGAGGTTCGCCGGGAAAACGGCGATGAGCAGTGCAATGAGCCCGATGCCCGCCCACGCACGCAGCGACGGGATCAGCACGCCGATCCCGCCCAGGATCTCGGCAACGCCGCTGATGTAAACGAGCGCCATCGGAAAGGGCAGGAACGGCGGGATGATGCGGGCATAGATGCCGGGCCGTACGAAGTGCATCACACCTGCGACGACGAACACGATGGCGATGAGGACCAGCGAGACCTGCTTCATGAGCTACCCGTCATGGTGATCAGGGCGGCACTTGTGGTAGGGGCCACCGGCGCGGGCGGTGCGGAGTGGTCGCCGATCACTCTTCGTCAGGCGTGGCTTCATCGGTGACGACGGCCTCCGGTTCCGGACGCGGCGGCTGCACGCCCGCTGCGCCGGCCATG